>NZ_JBHXRU010000060.1:0-5253 GCF_042716255.1 Streptomyces sp. NPDC058662
GCCGCGGCCCGCGGAGTGCACCCGAACGCCACATCCGCCGGGCGACCCGCACCTCCCCCGTGTCACGGTGGCACCACCTCTCCCTGCTGCCGCCGAGACGGAGCGAACGCGATGGCCGACCTGCAGGATGAACGTCCCGACACGGGCCACGTCCCCGTCGGCCCCGGCTCCCTCGGAGCCGAGGACACACCCGCCGCGCCCGTGGCCGGTGCCCTCGACCGGGCCGCCGCGCTCCTCGCCGTCCACCCCGTCGCGGACGGCTGCAACACGCTCGTCTGGACCCTGCGGCAGAGCCCGTACCACGACATCGACACCCCGGACACCGGAGTGGACACCGACATCCCGCGGCTGCGCGCCGGGGGAGTGGGCGCCCAGTTCTGGTCCCTGCTGCCGCCGTCGGCCGGGCCGCACGCGAGCGGCGCCGCCGACCAGGTGGTGTCCGACACCCTGGACCAGATCGATGTGGCGCTGGCCCTCGTGCGCCGCTACCCCGACGGCCTCTGCCTCGCGCTGAGCGCCGACGACCTGGTGGACGCCCGCAACCGGGGCCGGATCGCCTCGCTGCTCGGCCCCGTCTCCGGCCGTACCCTCACCGACTCCCTCAGCCCGCTCCGCGCCTTCCACACCCTCGGCGTACGGATCCTCGCGCCCGGCGGCGCGCAATGGGCGCGGGAGGGGCTGACCGCCTTCGGCCACGAGGTGGTCAAGGAAGCGAACCGCCTGGCGGTACTGCTGGACCTGGCCGGCTGCCCGCCGGTGGCCGCCTGCCGGATCGCCGGGGCCTCCAAGGCGCCGGCCGTCCTGTCGAACACGGCGGCGGCGGCACTGAACCCGCACCCCGACAATGTGACCGACGAGGTCCTGCTCGCGCTGCGCGCGGCGAACGGCCTGGCCATGGTCACCTTCGACACCGCGCGGACCGGGGACTCGCTGCACGCGGTGGCGGACCACCTCGACCACGTACGGGCGGTGGCCGGCCCGGAGTGCGTCGGCCTCGGCGCGGCCTTCGGCGCCGAACCGGGCGTCCCCCGCCCGACGGGCCTCACCGACCCCTCGGGCTACCCGCGGCTGCTCGCGGAGCTCCTGGACCGCGGCTGGCCGGAGTCCGACCTGGCCCTGCTCACCTGGGGCAACGCCCTGCGGGTGCTGCGTGACGTGGAGTTCACCGCCCGCGCCGCCCAGCACCGCCGCACCCCCTGACGCGGCCCCCGGGCCCCGGGCCCCGGCCCTCAGGCCTTGGGGCGGCCCATCGCGCGGTACGTCCAGCCCGCCGCGCGCCAGCGGACGGGGTCCAGCGCGTTGCGGCCGTCGAGGACGAGCCGGTCGGTGACGACGGAGGCGAGCTCCGCCGGGTCGAGCTCGCGGAACTCCCGCCACTCGGTGAGGTGCAGGACGACCTCCGCGCCCCGGGCCGCCTCGCGGGCGGAGTGGGCGTAACCGAGCGTCGGGAACACCCGGCGGGCGTTGTCCATGCCCTTGGGGTCGTAGACGGTCACCTGCCCGCCCTGGAGGTGGATCTGCCCCGCCACGTTCAGCGCAGGCGAGTCCCGCACGTCGTCCGAGTCCGGCTTGAAGGTCGCGCCCAGGACCGCGACCCGCTTGCCCAGGAAGGACCCGCCGACCGCCTCGCGCGCCAGCTCGACCATGTGGCCGCGGCGCCGCATGTTGATGGAGTCGACCTCGCGCAGGAAGGTCAGCGCCTGGTCGGCGCCGAGCTCGCCCGCCCGCGCCATGAACGCGCGGATGTCCTTCGGCAGGCAGCCGCCGCCGAAGCCGATCCCGGCCCGCAGGAACTTCGCGCCGATGCGCTCGTCGTAGCCGATGGCCTCCGCCAGCTTGACCACGTCGCCGCCGGCGGCCTCGCACACCTCCGCCATCGCGTTGATGAAGGAGATCTTCGTGGCGAGGAAGGAGTTCGCGGCCGTCTTCACCAGCTCGGCGGTCGGGAAGTCGGTGACGACCATCGGAGTCCCCTCCGACATCGGCGTCTCGTACACCTCCCGCAGCAGCTTCTCGCCGCGCTCCCCCTGGACCCCGATGACGACGCGGTCCGGGTGCAGGGTGTCCTGCACGGCGAAGCCCTCCCGCAGGAATTCCGGGTTCCAGGCGAGCTCGACGTCCGCGCCCGCCGGGGCCAGCTCCGTGAGCAGGGCCGCCAGCCGCTGCGCCGACCCGACGGGGACCGTCGACTTGCCGACGACCAGCACGGGCCGGGTCAGGTGCGGGGCCAGCGAGGCCATCGCGGCGTCCACGTAGGACATGTCGCACGCGTACTCGCCGTGCTTCTGCGGGGTGTTCACGCATACGAAGTGGACGTCGCCGAAGGCGCCGACCTCCTCCCAGGAGGTGGTGAACCGCAGTCGGCCGGTCGAGCCGGGCAGCCCGGCGACATGCGCGGCGAGCAGCTCCTCCAGCCCCGGCTCGTACATCGGCACCCGGCCCGCCGCGAGCATCTCGATCTTCTCCGGGACCACGTCCAGCCCCAGCACCTCGAACCCCAGTTCCGCCATCGCCGCGGCGTGGGTCGCACCGAGGTATCCGGTGCCGATCACTGTGATCCTGAGGGGGGCCATGGGTGCTCCAGAGGTGCGGGGCCGTTTGCGGCCACTGAGCATAGTCGGGCCCGTCCGGGGGGACGCTCCCCGGCAGCACCGACCGCCCGCCCCGCTGTCACGCAACTCACGTGGGCCGTCCATATCGCCATCGGCGGAGCGGACACTAAGCTTCGGTTACTTAACGGTAGTTAGCATCACGCATCACCTTGGGGAGTGAGAGATCTTGGCGGGTTCTGCCGACTTCGACCTGTACCGACCGGCTGAGGAGCACGACATGCTCCGCGAGTCCGTCCGATCGCTCGCCGAGGCGAAGATCCTGCCGTTCGCCGCGGCGGTCGACGAGGAGTCCCGCTTCCCCCAGGAGGCCCTCGACGCCCTGGTCGCCAGCGACCTGCACGCCGTCCACGTGCCCGAGACCTACGGCGGCGCGGGCGCCGACGCCCTCGCGACCGTGATCGTGATCGAGGAGGTGGCCCGCGTCTGCGCCTCCTCCTCCCTGATCCCGGCCGTGAACAAGCTCGGCTCGCTCCCGGTGATCCTCTCCGGTTCCGAGGAGCTCAAGGCCAAGTACCTCGGCCCGCTCGCCAAGGGCGACGCGATGTTCTCGTACGCGCTCTCCGAGCCCGACGCGGGCTCGGACGCCGCGGGCATGAAGACCCGCGCGGTGCGCGACGGCGACTTCTGGGTGCTCAACGGCGTCAAGCGCTGGATCACCAACGCGGGCGTCTCCGAGTACTACACGGTCATGGCCGTCACCGACCCGGAGAAGCGCTCCAAGGGCATCAGCGCCTTCGTCGTGGAGAAGGGCGACGAGGGCGTGTCCTTCGGCGCCCCCGAGAAGAAGCTCGGCATCAAGGGCTCCCCGACGCGCGAGGTCTACCTCGACAACGTCCGGATCCCCGCCGACCGCATGATCGGCGCCGAGGGCACCGGCTTCGCCACCGCCATGAAGACCCTGGACCACACCCGCATCACCATCGCGGCCCAGGCGCTCGGCATCGCGCAGGGCGCCCTGGACTACGCCAAGGGGTACGTCCAGGAGCGCAAGCAGTTCGGCAAGCCGATCGGCGACTTCCAGGGCGTGCAGTTCATGCTCGCGGACATGGCCATGAAGATCGAGGCCGCCCGCCAGCTGACGTACTCGGCGGCGGCCCGCTCGGAGCGCGTCTCCGCCGGCGGCGCGCACGAGGACCTCACCTTCTTCGGCGCCGCGGCCAAGTGCTTCGCCTCGGACGTGGCCATGGAGGTCACCACCGACGCCGTCCAGCTCCTCGGCGGCTACGGCTACACCCGTGACTACCCGGTGGAGCGCATGATGCGCGACGCGAAGATCACGCAGATCTACGAAGGCACGAACCAGGTGCAGCGGATCGTCATGGCACGTAACCTGCCGTAGACGAACCCCCAGGCCGGAGGCGGATGCGTACATCCGCCTCCGGCCTTTGCACGCCCACCGGATGGGCTAAATTTGGACCTTCGTACGCCGGATTCGGTTGGGGAGAACGCAATGACGGAAGCGATCCTGCTGGTCGGCGGACAGGGGACACGGCTGCGCCCGGTGACGGTCAACACCCCCAAGCCGATGGTGCCGACCGCGGGTGTGCCGTTCCTCGCCCACCAGATAGCCAGGGCCGCCGCCGCCGGCGTCACGCACGTGGTCATGGCCACCTGCTACCTCGCCGAGGTCTTCGAGCCCTACTTCGGCGACGGCTCCGACTTCGGCCTCAGCCTGGAGTACGTGGTCGAGGACGAGCCCCTGGGCACCGGCGGCGCCATCCGCAACGCGGCGCGGCGCCTGACCGGCGGGCCGGACTCGCCCGTCCTCGTCTTCAACGGCGACATCCTCACCGGCCTGGACATCGCCGGCCTGGTCGAGTCCCACCGGGCCGCGGACGCGGACGTCTCCCTGCACCTCGTACGCGTCGACGACCCGCGCGCCTTCGGACTGGTCCCCACCGACCCGGACGGGCGGGTCCTGGCCTTCACCGAGAAGCCGCAGACCCCCGAAGAGATCATCACCGACCAGATCAACGCCGGCTGCTACGTCTTCCGCCGCAGCGTGATCGACTCCATCCCGGCCGGCCGGCCGGTCTCCGTCGAGCGCGAGACCTTCCCGGGTCTGCTCGCCTCCGGGGCCAGGCTGCACGGCGTCACCGAGAACACGTACTGGATGGACCTCGGCAAGCCCGAGGCGATCATCCAGGCCTCCGCCGACCTGGTCCGCGGGGTCGTCCCCTCCCCGGCCGTCCCCGGCCCCCGGGGCGAGTCCCTGGTCCTGCCGGGCGCCCGCGTGGCGGCGGGCGCCAAGCTGTCCGGCGGCACCGTCGTCGGGGCGGGCGCCCGGATCGAGGACGGCGCGGACGTCCGCGGCTCCATCGTGCTGGACGGAGCGACCGTGGGCGCGGACACCCGGGTCAGCGCCAGCCTGATCGGCGCGGGCGCCCTGGTGGGGCCGCGCACGGTGCTGGACGGCACGGTGGTCGGCGACGGAGCCGTCGTGGGCGCCGACAACGAACTGCGCGCCGGGGCGCGGGTGTGGTGCGAGGCACGGCTGCCCGCCGCCGCGCTCCGCTTCTCCTCGGACGCCTGAGGGCCGGACGCGCCGCGGGGGGTAACCCGGCCCCCCCCACCCCAGCCCCCCCGCGCCCCCCCCCCCACGAACGCCCCGAAGATCCTAAACAAAGAGTATCATAAAAAA
>NZ_JBHXRU010000060.1:5261-39521 GCF_042716255.1 Streptomyces sp. NPDC058662
GGGGGGGGGGGGGGGGGGGGTGGGGGGGGGGCCCGGGGCCCCCCCGGCCGCCCGCCTTTCCCCCGGGCCCGCGGGGGGCCGGGCGGCGCCGGGGGGCCCCGGGCCCCCCCGGCCCCCCCCGCCCCCGGTACCGCCGCCGTCACTGGGCGCGGACGGTGACCTTCTCGTCGTTCTGGATCTGCTTCACCAGCTGCTGCACCTTCGCCTTGTCCCAGACCAGGTTGCCGCCGCGCTGTCCCGAGATCGGCATGTTCATCGAGACGCCGTCACCGCCGTTGACGCCCTTCATCGCGAAGAACATCTGGCCCATGTCCCACAGGCCCATGTCCTTGTCCACGATCAGCGTGTCCAGGCCCGCGCCCAGCATCGGGTAGAGCGAGAACGGGTTGAGGACCGTCGAGGGGGTCGCCGCCTGGCTCGCGAGCGCCGACAGGAACTTCTGCTGGTTCTTCGTCCGCTGGAGGTCGGACTCGGCGAAGGCGTACCGGGTGCGGACGAAGGCCAGTGACTGCTCGCCGTTCAGGGTCTGCCTGCCGGCCTGGAAGTCGGCGCCCGACTTCTCGTCCTTGAAGCCCTGCTCGATGTCCAGCTCCACCCCGCCGAGCGCGTCCACGATGTTCGCGAAGCCGGCGAAGCCGATCTCCGCGTAGTGGTCGATGCGCAGGCCGGTGTTGTGCTCCACCGTGCGCACCAGCAGCTCGGGGCCGTCCTCCGCGTAGGCGGCGTTCAGCTTGACCCGCCGCCCCTGCGCCGGGAACTTCTTGCCCGACTGGGAGCCGACGAAGGAGGGGATCTCCACGTCGGAGTCGCGGGGCAGCGAGATCATCGTGTTCCCGCTGGAGCACTTCGCCAGGATCATCATCGAGTCGGTCCGCTTGCCCTCGGCCGAACCGGTGTGCAGCTTCTTCTTCTCCTCGGCGGACATGCCCTCGCGGCTGTCGGAGCCCACGATCAGGTACGTCGTGCAGTCCCCCTCCTTCGGCCGCTCGACGACCTTGGAGAGGTCCACCTCGCGGCGCACGTTGGAGTCGGCCCACACGTAGGTGGCGATGCCGGTCACCAGCAGGGCGGAGACCGCCACGATCGATCCGACCTTGATCCGCCGGCGCCAGTCGGGCGCGGGACCCGGGGCCCGCCCGGGGCCGGTCGGCGGCCGCTGCGGCCCCCCGGGCCCGCCCGGGCCGCCGCCGGGGGGCGTCCCGTAGACCTGCCCGGTGTTGTAGCCGCTGTCGTAGCCGCCGTAGGTGTCGGGGCCGCCGGGGGTGCGCGCCTGCTGCGGGGGCACCCCGGGCGCGGGGCGGCTCCCCGGGGGCCGCGCCGGAGGCGGCACGGTGGGGCGCGGCGGGCGCGCCGGCTGTTGCCGCTGGACGTGCCGCATCCGCTGCGGGCCCTCGGGCTCCGCCCGCGCGCTGCCCCGTCCGTACCCGTCGTCGCGGCGCCCGCGCTCGTCGCGGTCGCCGTTCCACCCCTCTGGCCAGTCATTCATGTGCCAAGGATGCCCGGCCCGGCGTGTCGCCCGACACCCCGGTGGACGATCCGTACCGGTGCTGTTGCCAAGCTGATGCCTCCGGGATCCGCCCGGTACGCGGCGGGGGGCGGTCTTCGGCCACGCCGGACGGCCCCGGCCGGACCGGACCGGCCGCGCGGGCACCCCCTAAAGTGGCGGTATGACAGAGATACCGGGCGAGCTCCCGGGGAAGCCGACCGCGGCCTCGCGGACCACTCTCAGCCACATCATGACCGCCAACGACACCAACCTCCTGGGTACGGTGCACGGCGGTGTGATCATGAAGCTGGTGGACGACGCGGCCGGTGCCGTGGCCGGCCGCCACTCCGGGGGCCCGGCGGTCACCGCGTCCATGGACGAGATGGCCTTCCTCGCGCCCGTCCGCGTGGGCGACCTCGTCCACGTCAAGGCCCAGTGCAACTGGGCCGGCCGCTCCTCCATGGAGATCGGCGTACGGGTCCTGGCGGAGCGGTGGAACGAGTCCACCCCGGCCACCCAGGTCGGCACCGCCTACCTGGTCTTCGCGGCGGTCGACTCCGACGGCAAGCCCCGCCGGGTGCCGCCGGTCCTCCCCGAGACGGAGCAGGACGAGCGGCGCTACCAGGAGGCCCAGATCCGCCGTACCCACCGGCTGGCCCGACGGCAGGCGATCATGGCCCTGCGCGAGGAGCGCTCGGCCCAGGGCTTCGACGACTGACGCCTGACGACCCGCGGCTGACGCCGGCCGGGTCGGCACGGGGCCCTGACGTCCGACGCCTGACGGCTCGCGGCGGTCCGGGTCGGCCCGGCGGCCCCGCCCTCAGCCGCCGCAGACCACCTGGTCGCCCGTGACCACCCCGAACGGCCCCTGGTGCGGGTCCTCGGCGCGTACGGGCACCACCGTGCGGTAGTCCGCCCCGGCGATCACCACAACCGTCCGCCCCTGGCCCGGCACCGCGCGCAGCCGGCTGCCGGGCAGCGCGGTCGCCACCGTCCGCGCGGTGCGGTCCCAGCGCGGGTCGTAGGCGATCACGGTGCGCTCGACGTCGCGGCCGGCGCCGTTCCCCGGGGTCCCGGTGGTGTCGAAGCCGGTGGCGCGCAGTGCCGCGTCGACCCGTCCGCCGAGCCCGTCGATGCGGGTCCCGTTCTCCACCTGCACGCGGATCTGCTTCGGCGGGACGTCCACCGGCACCGCCACCGGGCGGGCGCCGGCCTGCCCGGTGCGCACGGGGGCGAGCGGCCGGTCCTCGCGCAGCGCCTCGAACAGCCGGGCGGCCTTCGGCTCGTCCCACCGCACGGTCGAGCCGATGCCCTTGACCCGGTACGAGGGGCTCCCGATCGGCACCGAGGCGAACTCGGAGGACGAGGGCGTGAAGTCCCGCATCGCCTGCCCGAGCGCGAGCATCTGCTCCGAACCGAAGCCCTTGTCCGCCCGCACCGACCCGAGCAGGGTGGAGCTGACCTGCTTGAACTTCACCGGGTTGAGCAGCACCCCGCTGCCGGTGGCCTGCTTGAGCAGGGCCGCGAGGAAGCGCTGCTGGCGCTGCATCCGGCCCAGGTCGGAGGCCCCGTCGACATGGCGCGAGCGCACGTACTGCAGGGCCTGCCCGCCGCTGAGGCGGTGGGTGCCCGGCAGCAGGTCGAGGCCGGTGCCGCGGTCGCGCATGGTCTTGGCGGTGCAGATCTCCACGCCGCCCATCGCGTCGACCGTCCGCATGAAGCTGGTGAAGTCGACCTCCAGGTAGTGGTCGATCTTCACCCGGGTCATGTTCTCGACGGTCCGCACCGTCAGGTTGGGTCCGCCCTCCGCGTACGCCGCGTTCAGGCGCACCGGGTGGGCCTTGTGCGCCTTGCCGGTGATCCGGTCCCGGTGCGCGGGGACCTCCGCGTAGCTGTCGCGGGGCAGGCTGATCACGCTGGCCCGCTTCTTGTCCGCCGACAGGTGCACGAGCATGATCGTGTCCGTGCAGTGGCAGGGCGCCCCGCCGAGGCGGTACTCGCGCTTCTCCTCGGGGCTGATCCGGCCCCGGCCGTCGGTACCGACGAGCAGGACGTTCAGGCCGTGCCCGGCCTGCGGGCGGTTCTTCATGTCCTTGAAGGGGTCCACCCGCTCGATCCCGGTGTCCAGGCCCGTCATCACCGCGTGTCCGACGGCTCCCGAGCCCAGCACCACCACCGCGAGCCCGGCAGCGATCCGCACCCCCCACCGGGGGCGCCCGCCCCGGCGCCGGACCGGACCGCCGCCGGTCCGCCGCGCGCGCGGCGGCTGCGGTGGCCTGGCGGGACGGGTGGGACGGTGCGGCTGGGGCACGGCGGACACCTCCGCGGGGTCGGCAGGGAGACCGGGTGTGGGGTGGGAGAGGTGCTTCGGACGCGTCAGACAGTAGGCCCATACGATCAGCCTCTGTCCGTACCGCTCACTCGGCGCGCATCCGGTTCCCCCGTACGCGGTAACGTGACACCGATACCCGACCGTGAAGGACCACATGCCCGCCCAGCAGCCCGCAGTCTCGGTGATCATGCCGGTGCTCAACGAGGAGCGCCACCTCCGCGACTCCGTCCGCCACATCCTGGACCAGGAGTACGCGGGCGAGATGGAGGTGGTGATCGCACTCGGGCCGTCCACGGACCGCACCGACGAGATCGCCGCCGAGCTCGTACGCGAGGACTCCCGAGTCCACACCGTCCCGAACCCGACCGGTCGCACCCCGGCGGCCCTCAATGCCGCCATCAAGGCCTCGCGTCACCCGATCGTGGTACGCGTCGACGGCCACGGCATGCTCTCGCCGAACTACATCGCCACCGCGGTACGCCTCCTGGAGGAGACCGGGGCGCAGAACGTCGGCGGCATCATGCACGCCGAGGGCGAGAACAGCTGGGAGGAGGCCGTCGCCGCGGCGATGACCTCGAAGATCGGTGTCGGCAACGCGCCCTTCCACACCGGCGGCCGTGCCGGTCGGGCCGAGACGGTCTACCTCGGCGTCTTCCGCCGTGAGGCGCTGGAGCAGCAGGGCGGGTACAACGAGGAGTTCATCCGCGCCCAGGACTGGGAGCTGAACTTCCGTATCCGCGGGGCCGGCGGCCTGATCTGGTTCTCGCCGGAGCTGAAGGTCCAGTACCGCCCGCGGCCCTCCGTACGGGCCCTGGCCAAGCAGTACAAGGACTACGGGCGCTGGCGCCACGTGGTGGCCCGCTACCACGCGGGCTCCATCAACGTGCGCTACCTGGCCCCGCCGACGCTGGTGTGCGCGCTCGCCGCCGGTGTCGTCGTCGGCGCGGCCGTCAGCCCGGTGGGCTTCGCGGTCCCGGCCGGCTACCTCGCGGCCATCGTCCTCGGCTCCGTCCCGGCGGGCCGGGGACTGTCCCTCAAGGCCCGGGCGCAGATCCCCGTCGCCCTCGCCACCATGCACCTGTGCTGGGGCTTCGGCTTCCTCACCAGCCCGCGCTCGCTCGCCCGCAAGCTCATCGCGACCCGCCGCCCGCCGGTGTGCCGGGGCAGCCAGGACCACCACGACCCCTCGCAGGTCTGAGGCCCGTACGGGCAAGGGGCCCGGCGGGGGCCGCGATCACGCGGTCCCGCCGGGCCCCTTCCGTGTGCCCCGGGTACCGCCTACCAGGTGAAGCCCGGCTGGATGGCCATGCACGCCTTGTCGTTGTCGCCGTTGAGGGCGTGGGCGGAGTCCGGTGCCTTGGTCGGCGCGGGCGGCGGCGGAGTCGGCGCGGCGCCGGTCCGCCAGTCCTTGCCGACGAACACGACGATCCCGGTGACCTCGTCCGACTTCTGCACCGAAGTCGCCGGCAGGCCGAGCGCGGTGGCCAGGGCGGCGGCGTTGCCCGCCTGGTCGGCGGCGGCGAAGCGGACCACCGTGGTGTCCTCGGCCCCGGTCTGCCGTTCCGCGACGGCCTTGGCGAAGCCCTTGCCGACCAGGAGCGCGGCGACGTCCGTCGCGCGGCCCTGGGCCGGGGCCTGGGCGCCGTCCTTGCCGCTCGTGGCGTTGCGGACGCCGACCGCGACCTTCGCGGGCGGCGAGGCCGGCGCCGCGGCCGGCGGGGCCCCGGTGGCCGGCGCGCCGGTGTCGGCCGGGGCGGTGGCGCCCGGCGCCGTGGTGGCGGCGGGTTCCGCGGGCGCGGAGGCCCCGTCCGCCGGGGTACCGGAGCCCTTGCCGTCGAGCGCGATGTCCTCGCGGACCATGCGGAACAGGGCCTCCGCCTCACCCGCCATGGGTTCGACCCGGCCCTCCATACGGGGGCGGGTGCTGTAGACCCACGGCATGGTGGTCATGGTGATCCGGCCCGGCGGGACCTTCTTGAGCTCCATGCTGAGGTCGTACAGCTTGTCGATCTTGTTGAGGCCGGTGTCGACGATCATCGCCTCGATGGCGGCCTGCGCCAGGCTGTTGAGCTTCACCGGGTTGGTGAGCTTGGCGTTGCGGCGGAACTCGCGGGCCATCGAGTTCATGTACTGGTGCTGGGCGTGCGTACGGCCGATGTCGGTGCCGTCCTCGAACCCGTAGCGGGTGCGCAGCCACTGCAGGGCCGTCTCGCCCTGGATGATGCTCTCGCCCTTCGGCAGCCGCAGGCCGGAGCCCTTGCCGTCACGGGTGCGGGAGTGGACGTTCTCCTGGACGCAGACGGGGACGCCGCCGATGGCGTCCGCCATCGAGACCACGCCCTTGAAGTCGATCATCATGAAGTGGTCGATGGGTATCTTCGTGAGCTCCTGCCAGGCGGCGACCGTGCAGCCCGGTCCGCCGCGGCTCAGGGACTCGTTCGTCTGGACGAGCTCCTTGCTGGCGGGGTGCACCTTGCCGCCGGGCTCGGTGCACTTCGGCATCATGAGCAGTGTGTCGCGGGGCATCGACACCACGGACATGTTGCTGCGGTCCGCGGACAGGTGCAGCAGCATCTGCACGTCCGCGAGGGGCGGTCCGCCGAAGGTGTCCGAGCCGCCGCCGAGGGCCTCGTTCTCCGCGCCGTCACGGGCGTCGGAGCCGATGAGCAGGATGTTCAGCGGGGTCTGCCCGAAGGCGTTGGGCTTGGAGCCGCCCAGTTTGTTCTCGCCGAGGTTCAGCGCGTCCGTCTGGATGCTGCCATTGAGGTGGCGGTAGTAGAGGTAGCCGGCCGCCGCCGTCCCGAGTATGAGGAGGGCCAGCACCGAGGACACCCAGCGCAGCACCCGCCGACGGCCCCGCCGTTCCCGTCTGGAGCCGGCCGCGCGGCGTTCCGCCCGCGAACCGCCCCGCGGCGGGGGCACCGTGGGGGTCGTGCCGTCCGTACCGCCGCCGGGTATGTCCCCGGCGGCGCGGGCGGCCGCCCCCTCCCCCCGCACGCTGCTGTGCCTCACACGTACCCCCCTGAAGAAAACTGCTCAGTCGTTTGTGGTGCCGGTCCTACCGGCCGCGCCCCGTCACTTCGCGCAGACTTCCTTGTCCGCCTCGACGCGCTGGACGCCCTCGGGCACGGCCTGCGGCGCCGGCGCCGCGGGCGCCGTGCCCGGCTCCTTGAAGTCCGGTCCGAGCGTCAGCTTCATCGGCGTCCTCGCCGGGGCGTCCGCCGTGCCCATCCTCAGGGCCGAGGCCGGCAGGCCCATCATGTCCGCCAGCGCCCTGGCCTGGTCGGCCTGGTTGGGCGCGAACTCCAGCTGCGTGGCGCCGACCTTGGCGGGCGCGTTGCCCTGGTTGCTGGCCTTCGGCACGCCCTTCTTGGTCTGCAGCCAGTTCAGCGTGGTGGAGGCCGACCCCTTGGGGCCGCCGCCGTTGTACACGTTCACCCGTACGTCCTGCGCGGGCGCGCGGGCGCCCTGGAGCAGCGCGTCCTGCTGGGCCTGCGCCTGCGCGTCGGCGGCCTCCTGCGCGGCCTGCTCCTTGCGCTCGACCTCCGTGAGCGAGACGTCCCCCCGGATCATCTGCAGCAGCGGATCGGCCTGGGAGGGGTTGAGCACGACCGTGGCCTTGACCTTCTCGGCCGGGTTGTCGAGCACCGGCAGGGTGGTGAAGGTGACGTTCTTGAGGTCGATGTCCTTCAACTCGCCCGCGAGGTCGGTGAGTTTGTCGATCGAGCCCAGCCCCTGGTCCACGGTCAGCGACTTGGTGGCCGCCTCCGCGAGGGAGAAGAACTTCTTCGGACTGGTCAGCGTCTCCTTGGACTTCATCTCACGCATCATCGAGCTGAGGAACTGCTGCTGGGTCTTGATCCGGTCCAGGTCGCTCTCGTTGCCGAAGGCGTGCCGGGTCCGTACGAAGGCCAGCGCCTGCTCGCCCTCCAGCCGGTGCTCGCCGGCGGGCAGTTTGAGCTTGGAGTCCTCGTCGTCGACGGCCTTCTCCAGGCAGACGGGCACGCCGCCGACCGCCGCGCTCAGGTTCTTCACCGCGTTGAAGTCGACCATCATGAAGTTGTCGACCTCGATCCCGGTGAGGTCCTTGACGGTGCGCATCGTGCAGCCCGCGTCGCGGCCCTCCTGGCCGAGGCTGTTGTTGAAGCGCGTGCCCTTGGTGCCCTTGATCTCCTTCGTCGTACCGTCCGGCTGCTTGGTGGGGCAGGACGGGATGTCGGTGATCAGGTCCCGGGGGATGGACAGCGCGGTGGCGTTGGAGCGGTCCTTGGCGACGTGGAAGAGGATCGTGGTGTCGGCGTGGCCGACGCTGTTCGCGTCCCCGTAGCCCTCGTTGCCGGCCCCGCTGCGCTTGTCGGTGCCGATGACCAGGATGTTGATGGCCTGGTCCTTCTTGAATCCGCCGGAACCGGCGCCGGCGATGTCGGTGACGCTGAGGTTGCCGTTCAGGTGCTCGTAGTAGAGGTACGCCCCCACCGACCCCGTCACGAGGAGGAACGCCAGCGCCCCGCCGGTGACGACGAGGGTCCTGCGGCGGCGTCCGCCACCGCCGCCCTTGCGGGACCGGCCGCCCCGCCGCCCGGGCGGGCCGTCACCGCGCCGCGGTTTCGGTACGGCGGGGGAGGGGGCCACGGGCGTTGAGGTCGATCGGCGGGGAGCGCCTACCGAGGGCCTCGACTGCGGAGCGGATTGGCCCAGTCGCAGTTCGTAGTGGCCGGTGCGGGGGTTGATCACCCACTGGTCAGCGGGGTCGATCTCGTCTGCCCGCCCACGGCTTTGCGCATCCACGGTTGCTCGAATCCTCCGTCGGTGCCTCGCGACGCGCCTCCCCCGGGCGCCCGGTCAACGATCCGGCTGCTGGTGCCCGCCCTCTTGGTCGGCCGGGGCACCGGATCGCTCACCTTATCCGTCCGGTTCGACTGCAAACCATGCTGGTGACAAATTCCACTCCCCTTATAACGGGGCGAACCGCGCAACCCGCCCGGTTCGGTCACCGGCTTTTGGGATTGCTTTACCGGCAACCGGCCGTGCCCGCGGTGGTGCCGGTAAAGGTGGGGACGGGTACGGGGGTCGCACCGGTTCCCTCGGAGGGGGGAACGGGGCTCGTCGGTGACGTCCCGGTCCCGGAGGGCTCGGCCGGCGGCTCGGACCGGGTCCCGGACTCGGGCTCGGCCTCCGGCGGCGCCACGGTGACCGGCTTGTCCGTACGGAGCTGCTCGAACAGCCGGGCCGCGTCCGGTTCGACCAGCTCGTCCCGGTTCGGGTTGGCGGCGTACGGACGGCGCGGCACCGTGAGGAACTTGACCTGCTCGGTCGGTATGTCCCGCACGCCCCGGACGAGTTCGTACAAGCCGCGCAGCGAGGACAGTCCCGGGTCCGTGGTCACCGAGGAGGTCGCCGCGTCCAGCAGCGGGTACAGCCGGCCCGGGTTGAGCAGGACCCCGTTGCTCTGCACCTTCTTGACGAGCGAGCCCAGGAACGCCTGCTGGCGCTCCATCCGTTCGGTGTCGCTGCCGTTGCCCAGGCTGTAGCGGGCCCGGACGAAGCCCAGCGCCTGCTCGCCCCGCAGGGTCTGCCGTCCGGCGGGCAGCCGCAGCTTCGCCTCGGCGTCGTCCATGGGCCGCCGCAGGCACACCTCCACACCGCCTATGGCGTCGACCATCTTCTTGAACCCGCCGAAGTCGATCACCATGTGGTGGTCGATCCGAATGCCCGTGAGCCTCTCCGCCGTGCGGATCGTGCAGGCTGCCCCGCCCCACTGGAACGCCCAGTTGAACTGGGCGAACTGCTCGCGGGAGCGGCTTGCGTCCGCCTGCAGGCAGCTCGGGACCTCCACCATCAGGTCCCGGGGGATCGAGACCGCGGTCGCGCTCGCCCGGTCCGCCGGCAGGTGCAGCAGGATCGTGGTGTCCGAGCGCTGCGTGCCCCGGTCCTTGCCGTACTGCCGGTTCTCCGTGCCGGAGCGCGAGTCCGAGCCGATCAGCAGGATGTTCTGGGCCCCGGAGTCGGCGTGCGCGGGACGCTCGCGCTCGAAGCGCCGCAGCTCGGCCGCCGCCGAGGTGTCCTCGGTGATGTTCCCGTCGAGCTTGTTGTAGATCCACCAGCCGGTGGCGGCCCCCAGCAGGACCAGCAGGGCCACTCCGAGCCCGATCCAGCGCAGCAGGCGGCGCCGGCGGCCGCGCGGAGGCCTGGTACCGCCTCCGGCCGCTCCGGTCCCGCCCGGTATGCCCGCACTGTCGGTCACTCGCGTCCGTCCCCTCGCCGCTCGCGCCACAGGCCGCACGGGTGGGTGCGACCACTGCCGATCCTGCCCCCGGGCCGCTGGAGCAGCCCGGGGGCAGGCCCCTGTCTAGGGCCATGCGGGTGACAGATCGCGTGTTGTCGGCACCGAGCGGGCCCGGGGGCGATCTCGCGGGATCGCGCGGTGCGCCGGCGGCCGGGACCCGGTCCGCCCGGCGCCGTGCCGGTCAGACGGTACGGGTGACGCGCTCGCTCTCGGTGCGCTGGGCCAGCGCCTGCGCGGAGAGCTGGTCCAGGTTGCGGCACAGGACCACGGAGCCGCCGGCGGCCAGAGCGGCGAACAGACCGGCCGAGAGCCCGTCCCAGGTGTCGTAGCCGCCCCCGGTCAGCACCCGCGAGCCCGCGTCCAGGCCCAGCCTCGCCGCGTCCTGGCGGGCCCGCTCCGTCAGCTCCGCGTACGAGAGCTCCTCACCGCCGACGACCAGCCCCGGGCCCTCGGGGTCCACCGGGGCGAAGGGAGCGAACCGGTCGCCCTGCCCCGGCACCTCCACCGCGTAGTCCGCGAAGCCCGCCGGCGGCTGCGGGAACCGCCCGCCCAGCGGCCGCAGCGCCAGCGCGACCCGCTCGCCGGAGCAGGCACGGGCCGCGTCCAGGGTGTCCGGGCCGCTGACGACGAGGTCGGCGCCGGCCGGATCCCCGCCGACCTCGACCACGACGCCGACCGAGGCGCAGGCGAGCAGCCACACGGCGCTCTGCCAGTGCGCGGGGAGCAGCAGCGCGAGCCGGTCACCGGGCTCGGCCCCCAGGTCGCCCTGGAGCAGATTGGCGGTCTTGGCCACCCAATTGGCGAAGGTGGCGACGGACAATTCGACGCGCTCGCCCGTGGCGTCGTCGTAGAAGGTGACGAGCGGGCGGCCCGGATCGGCGGCGAGCGCGGATCGCAGCAGGTCGGCAGGGGTGCGGTCAGTGGCGTTCACCCGGCACAGGGTACGCGGGGCCCTCCCCCGTACGGCCGTCGCCGGCTCCTCCGTTAGGGGGAGGGGCGGCCCGCCCCGCGCGGACGGGGCGTCAGTTCTCGGATGGCGCCCGACGGTGGGGGTGCTCACCATCCTTTTCATGCGTGGATTCCTTGCTTCCTCGATCGGCGTCGCGACGGCTGCCGTACTGGCCCTGCCCCTCGCGCTCCCCACCCCTGCCCTGGCCGAGACCACCCCCGTGAACCCCGCCGGGTCCACCCAGTCGCTGCCCCTCGTCCCCCTGGGACCCTCGGCGGACCGGACGCCCGGCGTCCCCGGCATGAGCGCCACGCCCCGCCTCCCGGAGACGCAGGGCCTGGGTGCGCGGGAGGTCAAGACGTTCTCGCTGGTCGGCGTCGTCTGGGACGACGCGGCCACCGAGCTGCACGGCCGGGTCCAGGTCCGTACCCGCTCCACGCGGACGGCGACCTGGTCCGACTGGCAGGACGTCGAAACCCACAACAGCGAGCACGCCGCCGACCCCGACGCGGCGGAACGCGGATCCGGTCGCGTCCGCGGCGCGACCGCCCCCCTGTGGGTGGGT
Organism: Streptomyces sp. NPDC058662; assembly: GCF_042716255.1. NCBI lineage: Bacteria > Bacillati > Actinomycetota > Actinomycetes > Kitasatosporales > Streptomycetaceae > Streptomyces > Streptomyces sp. NPDC058662. Next base: position 16,880 of record NZ_JBHXRU010000060.1, read on the forward strand.
GAGTCCGACGGGGTGGAGGTCCGCGTCCAGGCGGAACCCGGCACCCCGACCACCCGGGCCCCGGCCCGCCTGCCGTCGGGGATGCGGATCGAGCTCGTCGACCCGGGCGCGGACGGCCCCACCGGAGCCGGGGACGGCAAGAACGGCAACCCGGCCGACGACGAGAAGGGCGAGATCGCCCTGCCGGGCATGACGATGGAGATGGCCGAGGCCTCGGCGGCGAACCTGCCGCACGCGGAGCTCGGGGCGACGGAGATCAGCGCCCTCGACAAGGCCGACTCCACCGCCGACGCGGTCTTCGCGAGCGACGGCGCCCTGGCCGCCGCCCCGTTCATCGGCCCGCGCCCGAGGATCGTCACCCGCTTGGGATGGGGCGCCGACGAGAGCCTGCGGGAGAAGGCCTTCGTGTACACGAGCACCGTCAAGGCGGCCTTCGTGCACCACAGCGCCTCCGGGAACAACTACGCCTGCAAGGACGCCCCCGCGGTGCTCCGCAGCCTGTACCGCTACCACGTCGTCAGCAGCGGCTGGCGCGACATCGGCTACAACTTCGCCGTCGACAAGTGCGGCACCGTGTACGAGGGCCGCGCGGGCGGGGTCTCCAAGGCGGTGCTCGGCGCGCACACCATGGGCTTCAACACCGACAGCATGGGCATCGCGGTGCTCGGCACCTACACCTCGACGGCGCCGCCGGCGGCCGCGGTCGACGCGGTCGCCCGGCTCACCGCCTGGAAGCTCGGCCTCTTCGGCCGCGACCCGCGGGCGAAGGCCACCCTGAAGTCGGGCGGCGGCAACCGCTACCCCAAGGGCCAGAACGTGTCGATGAACGTCATCTCCGGCCACCGCGACGGCTTCGCCACGGAGTGCCCCGGCAAACAGCTCTACGGCAAACTGGGCACAACCCGCACCTCCTCCGCCAAACTCCAGGGCCGCCCCTAACCCCCCATACGCCGCGCCGGCGCTCCAGGCGGAGACCCACACCCCCGCCACCGTGCGAGGCACCACCCACAGCCTGACCGCCGTGCGAGGCGCCACTCACAGCACCGCATGCCGTGCGAGGCGACTTACAGCCTCGCCGGCGTTTGAGGCGCGGGGTCCGGGGCGGAGCCCCGATCTGTGACCCGCACGGTGCACGCACACCGGCCCCCGGCCAGGCCCCGCACGCGCCGCCCCGCCCCCGGCCGGGACCCCGGACGGTCCCGCCCAGCCCCCCGCCGGGGATACGCTCGGGAGATGGCCGGCCGCTTCGAACCCCTCACCCGCGCCGCCGTCCGCGGCGGCCGGACCGCCGTGCCCCCGGGACCGGGCCGCACGGCCGCCGCCGGGGCCCGCGCGCGGACCTGGCGGCCCGACGGCCCCGTCGACCTCGGCCTCACCCTGGGGCCCCTGCGCCGCGGCCCCGGCGACCCCACCTTCCGCACCACCCCGGACGGCTCCGTCTGGCGGGCCACCCGCACCCCCCAGGGCCCCGCGACCCTGCGGGTCAGCCGCTCCGGGGAGGACGTCACCGCCGAGGCCTGGGGGTCCGGCGCCGACTGGATCCTCGACCAGCTGCCCGTGCTCCTCGGCGCCGCCGACGACCCGGCCGTCTTCGTGCCCCGCCACCGCCTCGTGCACGCCAGCCACCGCCGCCGCCCGGGCCTGCGCCTCGTCCGGACCGGCCTGGTCCTGGAGTCCCTGATCCCGAGCGTGCTGGAGCAGAAGGTCACCGCCGACGAGGCGTACCGCGCCTGGCGCCGCCTGGTGCGCCGGCACGGCGAGCCCGCGCCGGGACCCGCCGACCTGTACGTGATGCCCGCCCCCCGCACCTGGGCCCTCGTACCGTCCTGGGACTGGCACAAGGCGGGCGTGGACGCCAAGCGGTCCGACACGATCGTCCGGGCCGCCCGGGTGGCCGCCCGGCTGGAGGAGGCCGCGGCGATGGCCCCCGCGGCCGCCGCCGCCCGGCTGGAGGCTGTGCCCGGCATCGGGCCCTGGACCTCCGCCGAGACCCTCCAGCGCAGCAACGGTGATCCGGACGCGGTCACCACCGGCGACCTGCACCTGCCCGGCATCGTCGGCTACGCCCTGGCCGGCGACCGCGATGCCGACGACGCCGTCATGCTGGAGCTGCTGGCCCCCTACGCCGGCCAGCGCCACCGCGCCGCCCGGCTGATCCTCCTCGCGGGCCGCACCCCGCCCCGCCGCGTCCCGCGCATGCCGCGCACCGACATCGGCAGGCTGTGACACCGCGGGGGCTCAGCGGACCTCGATGAACGCCTCCGCCGCCCGGGCCGGCCGCTCGGCGGCGGCCGCCGCCGGGTGGCCGACCGCGACCGCGCCCATCGGGTCCCAGTCCCGCGGCAGCTCCAGGACCTCGCGCACCACGTCCCGGCAGAACATCGTCGAGGACACCCACGCCGACCCCAGCCGCTCCCCGGCCAGCGCGACCAGCAGGTTCTGCACGCCCGCGCCCATGGCGACCACGAACATCTCGCGCTCCGCCGCGTCCCGCCGCGCGTGCCCGTAGTGGTGCGCGCCGTCGGTCACCAGACACGGCACCACGAGGTACGGGGCCCGGCGCAGCACCTCCCCGCGCCGGACGCGCGCCGCGATGGACTCCTCGGACTTCCCGTCCGCCCGCAGGTCGGCGATCCACGCGTCCCGCATGGCGTCCAGCAGCCGCGCCCGCGCGGCCGGCGTCTCCAGCAGCACGAACCGCCACGGCGTCGTGTGGTGCGGCGCCGGGGCCGTGACGGCCGCCGCCACGGCCCGGCGGACCGCGCCCGGGTCCACCGGCTCGGCCGTGAAGGCCCGTACGGTACGGCGCTGCGTGACGGCTTCCCGTACCGCCTCCGAGGTGCCCAGCCGGAACATGTCGTCCTGCGGCGCGCGCACGAGCTCCCGCGCCGAGGAGCCCTCGCCCAGGACGTGGCCCAGCCCCCGCACGACGGCCACCGGCAGCCCGGCAGCCTTGCCCTTGACCAGGTCCCCGGCCGCGGCCAGTTCGTCGGCGGTCGCCACCACCGTGGCGCTCAGCGGGTTGCCGTGCGCGTCGGTGCCGCCGCGCAGGTCGTCCAGGACCCGCACCCCGGCCGAGCCGATCGCCACATCGGTGAGCCCGGTGCGCCACGGCCGCCCGAAGGTGTCCGTCACGACCACGCCCACGTCCACGCGGAGCGTCTCGCGGACGCCCTCGCGGATCGCCCGCGCCGAGGCGTCGGGGTCCTCGGGCAGCAGCAGCACGGTGCCGGGGGCCGTGTTGGACGCGTCCACCCCGGCCGCGGCCATCACAAGCCCCTGCCGGTTCTCCACGATCCGCAGGGCGCCCCGGCGCGCGACCACCCGGACGGTCTCGGCGTCTATCGCGGCCTCCCGCGAGTCCGCCCGGACGATCCGGCCCTCCGCCTTGGAGACGATCTTCGAGGTGACCAGCAGGACGTCCCCGTCCCGCAGGTCCGGGGCGGCCGTCGTGATCAGCTTCGCCAGGTCGTCGCCGGGAGCGACCTCGGGGATCCCCTCGACGGCCCGCACCTCGTACGAGGGCGCGCGCCGGGCGGTCACCGCGAGGCCTCGGCCAGTGCGAGCGCGGCCCGGGCCATCTCGGCGGTCGCCTCCAGGTCGGTCATCATCAGCGGCACCGCGCGGCAGGTGATCCCGGCGGCCTCGACCTCCGCGACCGCGTCCGCGTCCGCGGTGTCCACGAGCCAGGCGTCGAGCAGGTCCGGCCCGTAGTGCAGCGCGACCGCCGCGGCGGTGGACTCGACGCCGACCGCGGCGAGCACCTTGTCGGCCATCCCGCGCACCGGCGCGCCCCCGACGATGGGGGACAGGCCCACGACGGGCGCCGGGGCGGCGGCCACGGCCTCCCGGATGCCGGGCACGGACAGGATCGTGCCCACCGAGACCACGGGGTTGGACGGCGGGAGGACGATGACGTCGGCCGCCGCCAGGGCCTCCAGCACGCCGGGGGCGGGCTTGGCCTGCTCGGCGCCCACGGGGACGACGGCCTCCGCGTCGACGGACGCGCGCAGCCGGACCCAGTACTCCTGGAAGTGGACGACGCGGCGCTCCCCGGTGCCCGCCTCGGTGATCGCGACGTGGGTCTCGACCCGGTCGTCGGACATGGGCAGCAGCCGTACGCCGGGCCGCCAGCGGTCGCAGAGCGCCTCGGTGACCGCGCTGAGCGGGTAGCCGGCGCCGAGCATCTGCGTACGGACGATGTGGGTGGCGAAGTCGCGGTCGCCGAGGCCGAACCAGGTGGGTCCGACCCCGTAGGCCGCGAGCTCCTCCTTGACGGTGAAGGACTCCTCGGCGCGGCCCCAGCCCTGGTCCTCGTTGATGCCACCGCCGAGGGTGTACATCACCGTGTCCAGATCGGGGCACACCTTGAGCCCGAACAGGTGGATGTCGTCACCGGTGTTGCCGATGACCGTGATGTCAGCGTCGGGCACGGCCGACTTGAGTCCGCGGAGGAACCGGGCGCCGCCTATACCGCCGGCCAGAACAACAATGCGCATGCACCGAAGTCTGTCAGGCCGCCGGGCCGGGGTCAGGCGGGGACGGACTCGGAGTGGGCCGGGGAGCAGGTGCGCATGGGCATCTCGGTCAGGCCCGGGAAGTAGACGTGCAGGCTGACGGCGCCGTCGAGGGTGTCGTTGACGACCTCGTGGTCGTAGCCCGGGGCGAAGACGCGCTGGGCGCCGGCGCCGAGGCGGAGCGGTCCGCGGGCGGTGTGCTCGGTGAGCTCGCCGTCCAGGACGGTCAGGACGCCGGAGGAGGCGCCGTGGCCGTGCGGGCCGCTGCCCTGGCCCGGGACCCAGCTGAGGAGCCAGACCTCGTAGCCGGGGCCGGTGCGCAGCCGGTGGTACCAGCGGGTGGTGGCGTCGTAGCGGACGAGGTGCTCCCAGGAGGAGCGGTCCTCGGCGATGGAGCGGGCGAGGCCGGCGAACTCGGCGACGGTGGCCGGATGTTCGCGGGCGGGCTGCAGGAGGTGCTGGACGGCGAGGATGTCGCCGGCGATCTGGAGGTCGCTCTCGCCGCCCGGGTGGGCGGGGGCGGGGGCGCTGTGCGTGGGGTTCGTCACGGTGGTGCTGTTCATCGCGGAGATACCTCGACGTATGTCAGTCGTGCGGGCGGTTGCTGTGGGGCCGGAGCTTCAGGGAGCCGAGGCTCCGCGGGCATCAACAGCTGCAACAGCAACAGCGAACCTGGGCAGCGCACAGGAACCCACGAATGGGGGTCCGGGTGGCGGCTGCGGGCGCTGACATGCGAACCAGGAGACCGGGTGGAGGGCTGGACTGTCAACCCAATGTCGCTTTTGGGGGAAAAGTTTCACCTCATCCGGTTACTGTGCACGGAGAAAGGTTTGTGCAGTCCGTCCCGGGGGATGTGGCGCTTTGCCGAGTCCAAACCTGATGTGGCACGTCGTGATCGGAATGTGATCTACGCCGCTTCCGTGGCCGAATCGCAACCCAGTCCGAAATTGGTACGTCGGTTCTCGGTGAAGCGGGGCAGGAGCGGGACGTCATGTGACGTCCCGAGGGCGCCAGTGGCATGTGTCATGATTTTTGGCGATTTGAACACTTTCTGCATACGCTTGGTTCCGCCGAGTGAATAAGGGGCCCAATAGCAGACCTCGGCTTGACTGGCCCGGAGCCACGCACTTGTAATTTCACTCGTGTCGTTACGTAGCGATCAGTGACGGCACCACCACGGGGACGCACAGACAGAGCGAGGGGCGCACATGACCGAGCTGTTTCAGGAACTGCTGGTCGAGGAGGCGGACGAGGAGCTCGGATGGCAGGAGCGCGCTCTGTGCGCCCAGACCGACCCCGAATCCTTCTTCCCGGAGAAGGGCGGCTCCACCCGTGAGGCCAAGAAGGTCTGCCTCGCCTGCGAAGTCCGCTCCGAATGCCTTGAGTACGCCCTCGCCAACGACGAGCGATTCGGCATCTGGGGCGGCCTCTCCGAGCGCGAGCGCCGCCGGCTGAAAAAGGCAGCGGTCTGAGTCGGCCGGAGCACGACCGGCCGCGCACCTACCGCACATCGCACGACATATCGAACCGCATCGCCCGTACGGCACCGCGCACACCACACGGTCCGCCTCCTGCCCCTTCCCCGCAGGAGGCGGACCGCTGCTTTGCCAGCCGTTAGTCTGGGCCGCCTGTCCAGCAGCCTCCGAGGGCACACCACCCCCGGACCCCCGGCCGGAGGGCCCGTACCGCGATGTCCCTGCACAGCCAGTCGGCGGCCTCCCACCAGGCCCCCGCCACACCCGAGTTCCCCCGGCACGTCGTCACCGCGGTCATCGTCGCCCACGACGGTGCCCGCTGGCTGCCCCGGACCCTCGCCGGCCTCCTCGGCCAGGAACGCCCCGCCCAGAACCACGTCGCCGCCGACACCGGCAGCGCCGACGACTCCGCGCGGCTGCTCACCGAGGCCCTCGGCGACGACCGCGTCCTGCACCTCGCCCGGCGCACCGGATTCGGCACCGCCGTCGACGAGGCCGCCCGCACCGCCGGCACCCTCACCCCCGAGGACCTGCCCTACCTCAAGCGCCCCAGCGGCTGGGACCCCGTCAGCCGCACCTGGCGCGACGACACCTACGACCTGCCCGAGCTCCCCCACGGCGAACCCGTCCAGTGGCTCTGGCTCCTCCACGACGACAGCGCCCCCGAGGCCGACGCGCTCGCCGAACTCCTGCGCGTCGCCGACGAGAACCCCGACGCCGCCGTCATCGGCCCCAAACTGCGCGGCTGGTACGACAAGAAGCAGCTCCTCGAAGCAGGCGTCACCATCGCCCGCAGCGGCCGCCGCTGGACCGGCCTCGACCGCCGCGAACAGGACCAGGGCCAGCACGACCAGGTCCGCCCCGTCCTGTCCGTCTCCACCGCCGGCATGCTGGTGCGCCGCGACGTCTACGACGCCCTCGGCGGCTTCGACCGGCGCCTGCCCCTCATGCGCGACGACGTCGACCTCTGCTGGCGCGCCCAGAGCGCCGGGCACACCGTCCTCGTCGCCCCCGACGCCGTCATGCGCCACGCGGAGGCCGCCGCCCGCGAGCGACGCACCGTCGACTGCGCCGGCCGCACCACCGCGGGCCCGCACCGCGTCGACAAGGCCGGCGCCGTCTACACGATCCTCGCCAACAGCTCCGGCCGCGCCCTGCCCTACGTCCTGCTGCGGGTCCTGCTCGGCACCGTGCTGCGCACCCTGGCCTACCTCGTCGGCAAGGCCCCCGGCCAGGCCGTCGACGAGCTCACCGGCCTCCTGGCCACCCTGCTCCGGCCCGGCCGGATCCTCGCCGCCCGCAAGGCCCGCCGCCGCCCCGCCGTCCCCGCCGCCGAACTGCGCCCGCTCTTCCCGCCCCCGGGCGCCTCGCTGCGGGCCAACGCCGAGCAGCTCGCCGGCTACTTCGGCGGCGACCGCGACAGCGAGGGCTCCGCCGCCGGCCGGCACGGCGGCGCCAGCATCCTCACCGCCCCCGGCGAGGAGGGCGAGTACCTGCCGACCGAGCGCTTCGCCCGCCTCAAGCGGATCGCCCGCAACCCCGCCCCCGTCCTCTTCGGCCTGCTCCTGCTCGTCTCCCTCGCCGCCTGCCGCGCCCTGATCGGCGGCGGCTCCCTGATGGGCGGCGCCCTGCTGCCCGCCCCCGACAGCGGCCCCGACCTCTGGCGGGCCTACACCGACGGCTGGCACGCCCTCTCCACCGGCTCCACCGCCGCCGCGCCCCCCTACCTGGCCGTCCTCGGCGCCTTCTCCACCCTGCTGTTCGGCTCCACCCAGGCCGCCCTGACCCTGCTGCTCGTCGGCTCGGTCCCGCTCGCCGGACTCGCCGCCTACTTCGCCTCGCGGCCGCTGGTCACCTCCCGGCTGCTGCGCGCCTGGGCCGCCGTCGCCTACGCCTTCCTGCCCGCCGTCACCGGCGCCCTCGCCGCCGGCCGCCTCGGCACCGCCGTCCTGGCCGTGCTGCTGCCCCTCATCGCCCGCTCCGCCGTCGCAACCTTCGCCCTCGGCGACGGACGCGACGCCCCCGAGCACCCCGGCGGCCGGCGCGCGGTGTGGACGTACACCCTCCTGCTGACCCTCGCCACCGCCTTCACGCCCGTCGTCTGGCCGCTCGCCGCCGTCCTCGGCACCGCCGCGCTCGTCCTGCGCCGCGCGCACTGGAAGACGTACGGGCCGCGGCTGCTCGCCACCCTCGCCGTGCCCCTCCTCGTGCTCGCCCCCTGGTCGCTGGGCCTGCTGCTGCACCCCGGCCGGTTCCTGCGCGAAGCCGGACTGCCCTACGGACGCAGCTCCGCCGGAGCCCTCGACCTGCTCGGCGTCAACCCCGGCGGCCCCGGCACCGGCAGCGGCCTGCTCCTCCTCGGCATCGTGCTCGCCGCCCTGGCCGCCCTGCTCCGCACCGACCGGCGGTTCGCCGTCCGCACCGCCTGGGCCGCCGCCCTCACCGGACTGCTCCTCGCCGTCCTGCTCAACCGCGACGGCTGGGCGGGCCCCGCCACCCTCGTCCACGGGCTCGCCCTCCTGGCGGCCGCCGCGCTCGGCGCCGACGGGGCCAAGCACCGCGTCGCCGCCCGCAGCTTCGGCTGGCGCCAGCCGCTGGCCGCCCTCATCGCCCTGGCGGCCGCCGCGGGCCCGCTGCTCGGCGCGGCCGGCTGGCTGTTCGCCGGCGCCGACGGCCCGCTGGAGCGCCGGGACCCCGTACAGGTCCCGGCCTTCGTCGCCGACGCCGGCCGCGACGACAACCAGTTCCGCACCCTGATCCTCGACCTGGACGACCCCGCCACCGTCTCCTACAGCCTCGTCCGCGGCGCCGGCGGCAGCCTCGGCGACGCCGACATCGCCGCCCGCACCGGCAGCGACGCCCGCCTCGACAAGGTCGTCTCCAACCTGGTCGCGGGCTCCGGCGCGGACCAGTCCAGCCAGCTCGGCGCCTTCGCCGTCGGCTTCGTCATGTTCCGCCCCGGCGGCCCCGAGGACATCCGCCGCGTCCTCGACGCCACCCCCGGCCTGACCCGGCGCCACCAGCCGGACGGCACCGCGCTGTGGGGCGTCGAACCCTGGCTTCCCCGGGCCGTCATCGTCCCCGCCGAGCCGGGCGAGGCCCCGATCCCCGTCGCCTCCGGACCCGTCGAGGCCCACACCGAGGTCCCGGCCGGCGGGGCCGGGCGCGTCCTGCGCATCGCCGACCGCGCCGATCCGGGCTGGCAGGCCACCCTCGACGGGAAGCCGCTGAAGCCCAAGACCGTGGACGGCTGGGCGCAGGGCTTCGAACTGCCCGCCGCCGGCGGCCGCCTCGACCTCGTCCACGAGAGCTCACTCGTGCGCGGCGCCTGGCTCTGGGCCCAGGGACTGCTCGCCCTGGCCCTGCTCGTGATGGCCCTGCCCGGGCGGCGCGTCGAGCTCGACGACGACCTGCCCGAGGAGGCCGCGGCCGTCCCGGCCCAGGCGGGCCCCGGCGAGCCCGGTGAGGGCCGCCGCGCCCGCCGGCTGCGCGCCGAGGCCGAGCCCGCCCCCACGGAGGCGGCCGCCGCCGCCGACCCGTACGCGCAGATCCCGGCGCAGCAGCCGTACGGCGACGACGCGTACGCCTACCAGCCGTACGCGGACCAGGGCGGGTACGACCAGGGCGGATACGCGTACGAGCCGCAGCAGCCGTACGTCCAGGAGCCGCACTACGAGCCGTACCCGCAGCAGGGCGGCCACGGCTACGACACCGCCTACCCGCAGCAGCCGCAGCACGACCCGGACCAGCAGCAGTACCCGTACCCGTACGGGCCGTACGACCCCCACGCACCGCACGACCCGCGCCCCGACGGGAGCCCCCAGCAGTGAAGCAGAGCGCACCCCTGACGCTGGCGGCCGTGACGGCGGCCCTCGCCGCCCTCACCGGCCTCGCCGCCCTCACCACCCCGGCGGCCGGCGGCAACGCGGCCGACGCCGGGGCGGCCGCGGCCCGGATGCCGGTGGAGCGGTCCCTGCTGGTGTGCCCGGCGCCCAGCTCCTCCGACATCGCGGACACCACGTACACCTCCTACACCCCGGCCGGGACCGGCGCCGCGGCGCCGGCCGACGGGGCCAAGGGCGCCGCCCGCCTGCTGGGCGCGACGCAGGAGGCCAAGCCCGTACTGGAGCCCAAGGAGCCCGGCAGGCCCGCCGCGGCCACCGCGAGCGGCGCCGACGCGCCCGCCCTCACCGGCAGTTCGGAAGGGGTCATGGCCCCGGGCTGGACCGTGCAGCAGACCACCAAGGTCTCCGTCGGACGGGCCAGGGGGCTGCTCGGCGTCAGCTGCACCGCCCCCGGCACGGACTTCTGGTTCCCCGCCGTGAGCACGGGCCGGGGACGCGAGGACTCCGTGCACCTGACCAACCTCGACGACGAGGCGGCGGTCGTCGACATCAAACTGTTCGGCCCGGACGGGATCGCCAAGCCCGCCGCGGGCACCAGCGAGAACATCCGGGTCGACCCCCGGTCCACGAAGGGCGTCCTGCTGTCGTCACTCATTCCCGGGACCCAGCTCGCGGACGTCACCGCCCACGTGACCACCCGCGCGGGCCGCGTCGGCGCCTCCGTGCAGGTCGCCGAGGAAGGCGTGGGCGCGGACTGGCTCCCGGCCGCCGCCGAGCCGGCCGGCTCACTCGTCCTGCCCGGCATCCCGGCGGACGCCACCTCGGTCCGGCTGGTCGCCTTCGTCCCCGGCGACGAGGACGCGGACCTCACGCTCCGGCTGGCGGGGCCGAACGGCGCCATCACCCCGGCCGGGAACGAGCAACTGCACGTCAAGGCCGGCATGACCGCCGCCGTGGACCTCGGGGACCTGACCCGGGGCGAGCCCGGCTCGCTGGTGCTGGCCCCCGCCGACCCGAAGAAGGCCGCCCCGGTGGTCGCGGCGGTACGCGTGGTGCGCGGCAGCGGCGCCAAGCAGGAACTGGGCTTCGTACCGGCCGCCGGACCGGTCGGCCCGCGCGCCGCGGTGGCCGGCAACCGCACCGAGGAGAACGCCACCGTGCTGTCACTGACGGCGCCCGGCGGCCAGGACGCCAAGGTCCGGGTGACGGCCTCGCCCGGCACCGAGGGCGGCGAGGCGGCCACCCAGGAGGTGACGGTCAAGGCGGGCACCACCCAGGCGGTGCCGGCGGCCCCGGCGGGCGGCAAGGGCACCTATGCCCTCACCGTCGAGACCCTCTCCGGCGGCCCCGTGCACGCGGCGCGCGTACTGACCCTCCCGCACGACGGCATCACGATGTTCACCGTGCAGGCCCTGACCGACGACCACTCCACGGTCTCCGTCCCCAGGGCCGCGCAGGACCTCTCGGTCCTGACCGGCTGACCGCGACCGGTGCGGCCGGGGCGGATCAGTCCTGGCCGTACCGGGGGTCGACCGTCTCCGGTGAGAGCCCCAGCAGCTCCGCGACCTGCTCCACCACGATCTCGTGCACCAGCAGAGCCTTCTCGTCCCGCGTCTTGGTACGGATCTCCACCGGCCGCCGGAAGACCACGATCCGGGCCGGCCGCCCCTCGCGCGACTCGTGGAGGGCGCCCAGCGGCACGGCCTCGTCGTTCCAGCCGCTCTCCGGGCCGCCCGGCGGACCCGGGACGTCACCGATCAGGAACTCCACGTCGGCCAGCTGCGGGAACCGCCGCTCCAGCCGCTCCACGGAATCCCGTACGAGGTCCCCGAACAGCTCCGACCGGCTCGCCGACAGCGGCACCTGCGGCGGGGCCAGCGGCCCGCGCATCCCGCGTCCGTGCCGGTCCCGCCGGCGCTGGCGCGGTTCGGCGGGGTCGCCGGCCGGGGTTCCGGCGGGCGGCTCGGCGGGTCGGGGAGGCAGGGAGCTGTCCGTCACCCCCGCAGGGTAGCCCTCACCCGGAGCGCCCACCCGGCCCCGGCACGCGCCGCCGACCACGACACGGGGGAGTGAGGGGCGGGGGAGTCGTCGCGGCCCGGTCAAGAGTGCGGTACCGTCCAACGTCGTGAGCCTTGTACGTCGTTGTTCGCGCACCGCGTGCGGCCGCCCTGCCGTCGCGACACTGACGTACGTCTACGCCGATTCGACCGCAGTCCTCGGCCCGCTCGCCACCTACGCCGAACCCCACTGCTACGACCTGTGCGCCGAGCACTCGGAGCGCCTGACCGCCCCGCGCGGCTGGGACGTGGTCCGGTTGTCCGACGGCTCCGCGCCGTCCCGCCCGAGCGGCGACGACCTCGAAGCCCTCGCCAACGCCGTCCGCGAGGCCGCCCGTCCGCCCGAGCGCGCCGCCGAGGCGGGGAGATCCGGTCAACGTGGACCGGGCACCGGCGAAACCCGGCGCGGACACCTGCGCGTCTTGCGGTCGCCGGATTCCTGACACCCCGGCGGTCTGAAAAGCGGTTCCCCGTTCAGGGTAGGTTTGCCCGAACCGCACGGAACCTTCAGGAGGGCAGGCAGTGGCCGCAGATCTTTCGAACATCGTCAAGGCGTACGACGTACGGGGCGTCGTACCGGACGAGTGGGACGAGTCCCTGGCCGAACTGTTCGGCGCGGCCTTCGTCGAGGTCACCAGCGCCGCGGCGATCGTCGTCGGCCACGACATGCGCCCCTCCTCCCCCGGCCTGTCCGCCGCCTTCGCGCGCGGCGCGGCCGCCCGCGGCGTGGACGTCACCCTCATCGGCCTGTGCTCCACCGACCAGCTGTACTACGCCTCCGGGTCCCTCGACCTGCCCGGCGCGATGTTCACCGCCTCGCACAACCCGGCCCAGTACAACGGCATCAAGCTGTGCCGCGCCGGCGCGGCACCCGTCGGCCAGGACACCGGCCTGACGCAGATCCGCGAGCTGGTCGAGAAGTGGATCGACGCGGGCGCCCCGGCCGTCCCCGCCGGCACCGCCGCGGGCACGATCACCGAGCAGGACACCCTCGCCGGCTACGCCGCGCACCTCAAGGGCCTCGTCGACCTGACCTCCGTCCGGCCGCTCAAGGTCGTCGTCGACGCGGGCAACGGCATGGGCGGCCACACCGTCCCCACCGTCTTCGAGGGCCTCCCGCTGGACCTCGTCCCCATGTACTTCGAGCTGGACGGGACCTTCCCCAACCACGAGGCCAACCCCCTCGACCCGAAGAACATCGTCGACCTCCAGGCCCGCGTGCTCTCCGAGGGCGCCGACCTCGGCATCGCCTTCGACGGCGACGCCGACCGCTGCTTCATCGTCGACGAGCGCGGCGAGGGCGTCTCCCCGTCCGCGATCACCGCCCTGGTCGCGGCCCGCGAGCTGGCCCGCAACGGCGGCTCCGGCACCGTGATCCACAACCTGATCACCTCCTGGTCCGTCCCGGAGGTCGTCAAGGAGCACGGCGGCAACCCCGTCCGCACCCGCGTCGGCCACTCCTTCATCAAGGAGGAGATGGCCAGGACCGGCGCCATCTTCGGCGGCGAGCACTCGGCGCACTACTACTTCAAGGACTTCTGGAACGCGGACACCGGCATGCTCGCCGCGCTCCACGTCCTCGCGGCCCTCGGCGGCCAGGACGGCCCGCTCTCCGCGCTGGTCTCCTCCTACGACCGCTACGCGGGCTCCGGCGAGATCAACTCCACCGTCGCCGACCAGGCGGCCCGCCTCGCCGCCGTCAAGGAGACCTACGGCGCCCGCGAGGGCGTCGAGCTCGACGAGCTGGACGGACTGACCGCGACCGCCGCCGACTGGTGGTTCAACGTCCGCGCCTCCAACACCGAGCCGCTGCTGCGCCTGAACGTGGAGGCCCGCGACGCCGCCACCCTCGCCACGGTCCGCGACGAAGTCCTCACCCTCATCCGCGCCTGACCCCCCGGGGGGGGGGCACCCCCCGGTGCCCCCCACCCCCACCCCGCCCACCCCCGGCCTCCCGCCCCGGACCCCTCCGGCCTCGCGGGAGCCCGCCACGCGGTGCCCCACCTCCGCCCCGCCGAGGCCCCCGGCCACCTCCAGCCCCGCCGGCGTTTGAGGCGCGGGTCCGGGCGGAGCCCGGTGCCCGGCGGAGCCGGGGTGCCCGGGGCGCCCCGGCGGAGCCGGGGTGCCCGGGGCGCGGCCCCGGGGCGACGGAGGCCGCACCGGAGGTGACTCGGCGGTACGCTGACCCCGCCCCACCCGCACCCCCGAAGGGAACCCGCCCCATGCCGCTCGAAGCCGGTCTGCTGGAGATCCTCGCCTGCCCCGCCTGCCACGCCCCCCTCCGGGACGAGTCGGCCGACGAGACGACCCCCGAGCTGCTCTGCACCGGCCAGGACTGCGGGCTCGCCTACCCGGTCCGCGACGGCATCCCGGTGCTCCTCGTGGACGAGGCCCGCCGCCCGGCCTGAGCCCCCGCGCAGCCGCACCCGCAGCCGCACCCGCACCGCCCCGCCGCGCACCCGCCGCGCCGCGCGCCCCGCGCCCCCGCACCCGCCGCCCCCGCAGGACGCGCAGGACGCGCAGACTGGTTCCGCCACACAACAGCCGGAGGCCGCCATGCTCGACGAGTCGCTCCTCGACGCACCGGACGCTCTCGCCCGCGCCGACCGCCGCGGCCTGCTCCGCGGCGCCGCCGAGGCCGGAGCCAGGGTCCGTACCGCGACCCGGCACGCGACCGAGGCGGGCCTCGCCGAACTGCGCCCCGACGGACGGCCCCGAGCCGTCCTGATCGCCGGCCCCGGCACCGCCGCCACCGGCGTCGCCGACCTCCTGGGCGCCCTCGCCGGAGCCTCCGCACCCGTCGTACGGCTGCACCCCACCGGCGTCGCGCACGCCGCCGGCGCCCTGCGCTGGGTCCTGCCCGGCTGGGTCGGCCCCGTCGACCTGCTGCTCCTCGCCACGACCGACGGCACCGAGCCCGCCCTCGCGGTCCTCGCCGAACAGGCCTACCGGCGCGGCTGCACCGTCGTCGCCGTCGCCCCCGAACGCTCACCGCTGAGCGAGGCGGTGGACGGCGCGCACGGTCTCCTCGTACCGATGGCCAAGGCCCCGTACCAGGAGTACGACGAGTCCGCCGCGGCCGGACCCGGCGCCCTGTGGGCCCTGCTGACGCCGCTGCTGGTGCTCCTCGACCGGGTCGGCCTCACCACCGCCGCCCCCGGCACGCTCCAGCTCGTCGCCGACCGGCTCGACCGCACCGCCGAGCGCTGCGGGCCCGCCGTCGCCACCTACTCCAACCCGGCCAAGACCCTCGCCTCCGAGCTGGCCGACTCCGTCCCGCTGATCTGGAGCGAGGGCACCGGAGCCGCCCCCGCCGGACGCCGCTTCGCCGCCACCCTCGCCGAGCTCGCCGGCCGCCCCGCACTGGCGGCCGCGCTCCCCGAGGCCCTCCCCGCCCACGGCGTCCTGCTCGCCGGCTCCTTCGCCGCCGGCGCCGACCCCGAGGACTTCTTCCGCGACCGGGTCGAAGAGCCCCAGGCCCTGCGCGCCCGCGTCGTCCTGCTGCGCGACCGGCCGGCCGGCGGCCTCACCGCGGCCCCGGCCGCCCGCGAACTCGCCCTGAGCCACGACACGCCCATCAGCGAGCTCGAACCCGAGGAGGGCAGCGAACTGGAGCAGCTCGCCGAGCTCCTCGCCGTCACGGACTTCGCCACCGCCTACCTGGCGCTGGCTTCCGGGGGACACAGCTGAGGCGTACGCGCGCCCCGCTCTATCCAGGAAGACGCCGATGGACCGCCTCACCAACACGATCCGCCCCTACGCCTGGGGATCCACCACCGCACTCCCCGAACTCCTCGGCGTCGCACCGACCGGCGAACCCCAGGCGGAACTGTGGATGGGCGCCCACCCCGGCGCGCCCTCGCGCATCGACCGGGGCAGCGGCCCACGCGCCCTCTCCGACGTCATCGCCGCCGACCCCGAGGGCGAACTGGGCGCCGCCGCCGTCGCCAGGTTCGGCCCCCGGCTGCCCTTCCTCCTCAAGGTCCTCGCCGCCGGCGCCCCCCTCTCCCTCCAGGTCCACCCCGACCTCACCCGGGCCCGGGAGGGCTACGAGGACGAGGAGCGGCGCGGGGTCCCCGTCGACGCCGACCACCGCAACTACAAGGACCCCAACCACAAGCCCGAGATGATCTGCGCCCTCACCGCCTTCGACGGGCTGTGCGGCTTCCGCACCCCGCACGAGGCCGCGGCGCTGTTCGAAGGCCTGGGCGTCGACTCCCTCAAGCCGTACGCCGACCTGCTGCGCGCCCACCCCGAGGACGCCGCGCTGCGCGAGGTGCTGACCGCCGTACTGACGGCGGACCGCACGCGGATGGCCCGTACGGTGACCGAGGCGGCGGCCGCCGCCGAGCGCCTCGGCGGCCCGTACGCGCCGTACGCCACGCTGGTGCACCACCACCCCGGGGACCCGGGCGTCATCGCGGCCATGCTGCTCAACCACGTCCGACTCCAGCCCGGGGAGGCGATGTTCCTCGGCGCCGGCGTCCCGCACGCCTACCTCCGGGGCCTCGGCGTCGAACTGCTCGCCAACTCCGACAACGTGCTGCGCGCCGGACTCACCCCCAAGCACGTGGACGTGCCGGAGCTGCTGAGAATCGTCGCCTTCGACTCGGGAGACCCGCGGATCCTGCGCCCCGAGGGCGACGGCGAGGAGGTCTACGACACCCCCATCGACGAGTTCCGGCTCTCCCGCCACCTCCTCGCACCGGGCGGGGCGGTCCGCACGCTCCCCGGAGGGACCCCGCAGATCCTGCTCTGCACGGCGGGGCAGTGCACCGCGCGGTCGGACCGGTCGGGCGAACTGGGCCTCTCCCCGGGCGAGTCGGTCTTCGTCCCGGCGGGCGAGAAGGTCGAACTGTACGGAAACGGCACCGTTTTCCGGGCCACCGTGCTGGTGTGACGTGGCGCCGAGCGGGCAACTGCAACAATGTGCCGCCGGTAGACCAGACCCCAGGAAGGACACCCTGCACCCATGAGCGCGTCGGGCGGAACCAAGGCGATCGTGGCGGCACTCGTCGCCAACCTCGCCATCGCTGTAGCCAAGTTCGTGGCATTCCTCTTCAGCGGCTCCTCGTCGATGCTCGCGGAGAGCGTCCACTCACTGGCGGACTCCGGTAACCAGGGCCTGCTGCTCCTCGGCGGCAAGAAGGCCAAGCGCGAGGCCACGCCGCAACACCCCTTCGGGTACGGGCGCGAGCGCTACATCTACGCGTTCCTCGTCTCCATCGTGCTCTTCACCGTCGGTGGCATGTTCGCCATCTACGAGGGCATCGAGAAGATCAACCACCCGCACCCGATCGAGGCCTGGTACTGGCCCGTCGGCGTCCTCGTCTTCGCGATCATCGCGGAGTCCTTCTCCTTCCGCACCGCGATCCACGAGTCGAACGCGGTCCGCGGCAAGCAGACCTGGACGCAGTTCGTCCGCCGGGCCAAGGCCCCCGAGCTGCCGGTGGTCCTCCTCGAAGACCTCGGCGCGCTCGTCGGCCTCGTCCTGGCCCTCGGCGGCGTCGGCCTCGCCCTGCTGACCGGCGACGGAGTCTGGGACGGCATCGGCACCCTGTGCATCGGCGTCCTGCTGATCGGCATCGCCATCGTCCTGGCCGCGGAGACCAAGTCGCTGCTCCTCGGTGAGGCCGCCGGGACCGAAGAGGTCGAGAAGATCCAGGCCGCGCTCGTCGACGGGGACGTCGTCACCGGCATCATCCACATGCGGACCCTGCACCTGGGCCCCGAGGAGCTGCTCGTCGCCGCCAAGATCGCGGTCCAGGGCAACGACACCGCGACGCAGGTCGCGCAGGCCATCGACGCCGCCGAGGCCCGCATCCGGGAGGCCGTCCCGATCGCCCGGGTGATCTACCTGGAGCCGGACATCTACAACGCCGCCGCCGCGGCCACCGGCACCAACCCCGGCAAGTCCCCGGCCGGCCCGGCTCTCTGACCCGGTCGGACCCGTACGCGCACGACCCCGGGCTGTGGACAACACCCCGGCCCACTGGGGCCCGGCCGCCCTTCGGTGTAGATTCGTCACCAGTGTCAGGCGTCGCTGCTGATGGCGGTCGGGCGGTCCTCGTGACCGGCCGAGGGGAGAGAGGGCCCCCGACGGACTGTGCTCAGTGCGCGGCCCGCCGCGTACGGCTCAGCCGTACCCACCCTCTCGAACCATGAGGAGCAGCACCCATGGACTTCAAGGTCGCAGACCTTTCCCTTGCCGCTTTCGGCCGCAAGGAGATCACCCTGGCCGAGCACGAGATGCCGGGTCTGATGTCGATCCGCGCCGAGTACGCGGCCGCCCAGCCCCTGGCCGGCGCCCGCATCACCGGCTCCCTGCACATGACCGTGCAGACCGCCGTCCTCATCGAGACCCTCGTCGCCCTCGGCGCCGACGTCCGCTGGGCGTCCTGCAACATCTTCTCCACCCAGGACCACGCGGCCGCCGCGATCGCGGTCGGCCCGAACGGCACCCCGGAGAACCCGCAGGGCATCCCCGTCTTCGCCTGGAAGGGCGAGACGCTGGAAGAGTACTGGTGGTGCACCGAGCAGGCGCTGACCTGGCCGAACACCCCCACCGGCGGCCCGAACATGATCCTCGACGACGGTGGCGACGCCACCCTCCTCGTCCACAAGGGCGTCGAGTTCGAGAAGGCCGGCTCGGCCCCGGACCCCTCCACCGCGGACTCCGAGGAGTACGCGTACATCCTCACCCTCCTCAACCGCACCCTCGGCGAGAACCCGCAGAAGTGGACGCAGCTGGCGTCCGAGATCCGCGGCGTGACCGAGGAGACCACCACCGGCGTCCACCGCCTCTACGAGATGATGGCCGAGGGCACCCTGCTCTTCCCGGCGATCAACGTGAACGACGCCGTCACCAAGTCGAAGTTCGACAACAAGTACGGCTGCCGCCACTCCCTGATCGACGGCATCAACCGCGCCACCGACGTCCTCATCGGCGGCAAGGTCGCGGTCGTCTGCGGCTACGGCGACGTGGGCAAGGGCTGCGCCGAGTCCCTCCGCGGCCAGGGCGCCCGCGTCATCGTCACCGAGATCGACCCCATCTGCGCCCTCCAGGCGGCCATGGACGGCTACCAGGTCGCCACGCTCGACGACGTCGTCGAGACCGCCGACATCTTCATCACCACCACCGGCAACAAGGACATCATCATGGCCGCCGACATGGCCAAGATGAAGCACCAGGCCATCGTGGGCAACATCGGCCACTTCGACAACGAGATCGACATGGCCGGCCTGGCCAAGATCGACGGCATCGTCAAGGACGAGGTCAAGCCCCAGGTCCACACCTGGAAGTTCCCCGACGGCAAGGTCCTGATCGTCCTCTCCGAGGGCCGCCTGCTGAACCTCGGCAACGCGACCGGCCACCCGTCCTTCGTCATGTCGAACTCCTTCGCGGACCAGACCCTGGCCCAGATCGAGCTCTTCACGAAGCCGGCCGAGTACCCGACCGACGTCTACGTGCTCCCCAAGCACCTCGACGAGAAGGTCGCCCGCCTCCACCTCGACGCCCTCGGCGTCAGGCTCACCACCCTGCGCCCCGAGCAGGCCGAGTACATCGGCGTCAAGGTCGAGGGCCCGTACAAGCCGGACCACTACCGCTACTGATCCGCCCGCTCCGTCCGCGGATCCGCACCACGTGAGGCAGGCCCCCGGCACCCGCCGGGGGCCTGCCCCGTACGGACGCCCGACCCCCTGATCCCGCCCCAGGAAGTACGCCATGCCGCGCGGCCGCTACTCGCTCCACGACCCGCACGACCACACGCCGCTGGGGGAGGAGCACTTCCACTGCGCGCCCGGTCCGTCCGGCTGGCGCTACGTCTCCCAGCTGACCCGCCCGAACGGCGACCACCGGGGCTCCGTCGACCTCGCCCTCGACGAACTGGGCCGCCCCATCCGCCTCGAAGCCAACATGTCGGGATGGCAGGTGCGCGGCGCGGCCGTCGACGGCGTCACCTGGGTCCGTACCGACCCCGCCGGCGCCGAGGCCACCGAGGGCAACATCCGGGCGCCCGGCTTCACCGGCACCTCCCCGGCGTTCCTCGTCGCCACATCCCGCCTGCTGCGCCTGACCCCAGGGGCGCCCGCCACCCGGGTCCGGCTCCTGGCCCTCACCGACCCGGTCCTGGCCCCCCGTACGGTCGACCAGGCCTGGGCCCTCCACGCGCGCGTGGAGCACCCCACCGACAGCGGACCGCTCCTGGTGGACGAGTACCGGGTCACGGCCCTGGACACCGGCGAGGTCCACACCGTCCACATCGCCGGGGACGTGGTCCTCTCCGCCCCCGGCATCGAGCTCGAACACCTGGAGACCCCGCCCTCGTCCTTCGCGGACCGCCGCGATCCGGAAGGCACCGCCTAAGCGGGAGGCGCGAACCCGCCCGCCCGCGGAGCCTGCGCGGGCGCCGCCGGGGCCACGGGACCCGGGGCCCCAGGCGCGGGCGCCGCGTACGGGGCCGCGTACGGCGCCACGACCGGGGCCGCGTACGGTACGGGCCCGGCCGGCGGCACCGGCCCGGTTGGAGCACCCGGCACCGGGGCGTGACCGGCGGCGTACCGCGCGCCGCCGAAGGCCCGCGCGGCGTCCCGCGACTGCCGCTCGTGCACCACGGCCATCAGGAAGGCCGCCGCCGGAATCCCCGTCGGCGCGGGCGCGCCCGTCCGCGCGACCACGTCGTCCGCGAGCCGCGCCGCCATCGCGGCGCCCACCCGCGGCTCCAGCTGCTCCATGCGCGTCAAGTACTGCCGGATCGCCAACCACAGCCCGTCCGGCACCCCCGACAGGTCCAGCCCCCCGAACCGCCCGGCCAGCCACGGCGGCGGCGCGGGCACCGGCACGACCCGCGCACCCGGCACCCGCTCCCGGACCACCAGGGTCCCCGCGAACACATCCCCGAGCCGCCGCCCCCGCGCGGAGACCAGCGAGGCGATGCACGCCACGGACCCGAAGGTCATCAGCAGCTCCACGACCCCCATGGCCCCGCGCACCAGCGCGTGCCGGAAGCGGACCGGTCCGCCGTCGTCCCGCACCACCCGCAGCCCGCAGGCCAACTTGCCGAGCGAGCGCCCGTGCGTGAGCGTCTCGACCGCGATCGGTACGCCGACCAGCACCAGCAGGAAGTTCGCCACGGCCACCGCCGCCTGCGCGGCGTCGTCCATCGAGGACACCGCCACGGCCAGGCCGATCGTCGTGATCACGTACCCGGTGACGTACACCGCCAGGTCGAGGACGATCGCCAGCGCCCGGCTGGGCAGCCGCGCGGGCCGCAACCCCAGGACAACCGCGTCCCCCGTCACCAGATCGCTCACCACAGCACCTTTCACGTGACCTGCCCCGCCCCTGTGGCATCCAGTCTGCCAAGCTGACCACATTAGGAGTAGGCAGCAGGGGACCTGGGGCAGGGGAGCGGCAACCGGATGGATCTCGACGTCTTCGTGACGGCACACCGCGCGGAATGGGACCGCCTGGAGCAGCTCCTCGGCCGGGGCCGCAAACTCACCGGCACGCAGGCCGACGAACTCGTCGCGCTCTACCAGCGCACCGCCACCCACCTCTCGCTCGTCCAGTCCAGCGCACCCGACCCGATGCTCACGGGCCGGCTGACCCAGCTCGTCGCCCGCGCCCGCGCCACGGTGACCGGTACCCGCCGCGCCGGATGGCGCGACGCGGCCCGCTTCCTCACGGCCGGCTTCCCGGCCGCGGTCTACCGCAGCCGGCGCTGGTGGATCCCGACCGCCCTGCTCTCCACGGCGCTCGGCGTGCTCATCGGCTGGTGGATCGCCACCCACCCCGAGGTCCAGGGCGCCATCGCGGCCCCGGAGGAGTTGAAGGCCCTCACGCAGCCGGGCGGCGAGTACGAGACGTACTACTCCAGCCACCCTGCGGCGTCCTTCGCGGCCCAGGTCTGGACGAACAACGCCCAAGCCGCCGCGATCTGCCTGGTGCTGGGCGCGTTCCTGGGCATCCCCGTGCTCTGGATCCTCTTCCTGAACATGGCCAACCTCGGCGTCGGCATCGGTCTGATGGCCTCCGCCGGCCGGCTGGACGTGTTCCTCGGCCTGATCCTCCCGCACGGCCTGCTCGAACTGACGGCGGTCTTCGTCGCCGCGGGCACCGGCCTGCGCCTGGGCTGGACGGTCGTCGACCCGGGCCCCCGCACCCGCCGCACAGCCCTCGCGGAGCAGGGCCGCGCGGCCCTGGGCATGGCCATCGGGCTCGCGCTGGTCCTGTTCGTCTCGGGCCTCATCGAAGGGTTCGTCACCCCGTCCGGCCTTCCCACCTGGGCCCGCATCACCATCGGCGTCGCCGCCGAGGCGGCCTTCCTGCTCTACGTCTTCGTACTGGGCCGCCGGGCCTCCCTCGCAGGTGAGGCGGGCGATGTGGAAGCCGCCGACCAGACGGCGACACTGCCTACCGCGGCCTGATGTGCGTAAGCGTCCGCGGAGCTGCTAGTCTCCTCGTCTGTCCCGCAAACGCCGTTGACACGGAGCGCGCGGGGAGGTAGATTCGAACGGTTGCCTCGAACTGGACAAGTTCGGCAGCGATGGTTTAGCATCTTCACTCGCCCCCAGAAGGAATTGAATTCCCGTGGGGCACAGCCGTCTCTTCAATCGGAAATGCGAAGCCGGGAAATCCGGTGGAAAACTTCTGATAGAGTCGGACTCGCCGGAAAGGGAAACGCGAAAGCGGAAACCTGGAAAGCGAAACCCGCTTCGACCGGGAATCGGACACGAAAGAGTCT
>NZ_JBHXRU010000061.1:0-38458 GCF_042716255.1 Streptomyces sp. NPDC058662
CCCGCAGTGGGTGGCGTGCGCGCCGCCGCGGCCGGTGGGGCCGGTGGGGCTGTCAGTGCACCGGCACCGGGTCGGGGGACGCCGGGGCCGCGTTCTTCCTGACGCCGAGGTGGTTGAAGGCGAGGTTGAGCAGGATGGCCACGACGCAGCCGGTGCTGATCCCGGAGTCGAGGACGACCAGCAGGTCCTTCGGGAAGGCGTGGTAGAACTGCGGCGCGGCGATCGGGATCAGGCCGATGCCCACCGAGGCGGCGACGATCAGGGCGTTCTCCCCCTTCTCCATCGCCGCGCCCGCCAGGGTCTGGATGCCGCTGGCGGCGACCGAGCCGAACAGGACGATGCCCGCCCCGCCGAGGACCGGCAGCGGGACCACGCCGATGACAGAGGCGGCCATCGGGCACAGCCCGAGCAGGATGAGGATGCCGCCGCCGGCGGCGACGACGAAGCGGCTGCGCACCTTGGTCATGGCGACGAGGCCGATGTTCTGTGCGAAGGCGCTGCACATGAAGCCGTTGAACAGCGGACTGATCGCGCTGCCCAGCGTGTCGGCGCGCAGGCCCCCCTCGATGGTCCTCGCGTCCGCCGGGCGTCCGACGATCTTGCCCAGCGCCAGGATGTCGGCGGTGGACTCGGTCATGCAGACGAGCATGACGATGCACATGGAGATGATGGCGGCCACCTGGAACTGCGGGGCGCCGAAGTGGAACGGGGTCGGGAAGCCGATGAGGGAGGCCTCGCGGACGGCCTCGAAACTCGTCATGCCCAGCGGGAGGGCGATGAGCGTGCCGGCGACCAGGCCGAGCAGGATGGCGATCTGCTGGAGGAAGCCGCGCAGGAACTTGCGCATCAGCAGGACGATGACGAGGGTGGCGCCGGCCATCCCGATGTTCTTCATCGAGCCGTAGTCGGTGGCGGCGCTGTTCCCGCCCTGCGACCAGTTGAAGGCCACCGGCAGGAGCGAGACGCCGATCAGGGTGATGACCGTTCCGGTCACGACCGGCGGGAAGAAGCGCACCAGCTTGCCGAAGTAGGGGGCCGCGAAGAAGCCGAGCACACCGGCGACGATGATCGCGCCGAAGATGACGGGGATGGCGTTGTCCCCCTCCCCCTTGCCGATCGCGATCATCGGGGTCACACCGGCGAAGGAGACGCCGTTGACGAAGGGGAGTTTGGCGCCGATCTTCCAGAAGCCGAGGGTCTGGAGGAGGGTGGCGAGCCCGGCGGTGAAGAGCGAGGCGCCCATCAGGAAGGCGGTCTCGGTGGCGGAGAGACCGACGACGGGGCCGACGATCATGGGCGGGGCGACGACACCCGCGTACATGGCGGCCACGTGCTGGAGGCCGCTCGTGAACATTTTCAGCGGAGGCAGGGTCTCGTCGACCGGGTGCTTCTCCTCCGGTACTGCGACTGCGTCTTTGCGAAACCTGGGCGTTGCGGCCACGGCTTCCTCCGGTCGGTTAAACACGTCGGCAGGGACGTGGGTGTCATGGAGGTGGTGCGAAAGCGGTGCGAGTCGAGCCTGTATTCAGTTGGGGGTGGTGCGTCGGATGTCGTGTCCCGAGGGTGCGGAATCGATTCGCCCGAGTCGGTTCCGCGGTGATCGCGCTGACGAGCTGACGAGCTGACGAGCTGGAGGTGCCGTCGCAGTGGCGCGGTGGGGGTTCGGCGCCGTGCGCAGGGCGCGGGCCACCGGCCCCGGGGGCGCCTTCGGATCTGCCGAAGGCGCTTCCCGGGGTCGGCTGCCGACGGACCCCGCTCGGGTCCGCGGCTACCGGCCGGGGGCCGTCCCCCCCGGCCGGACTCCGGGGGATCAGGCCTGCGCGGAGATCCGCGCGAGGCGCTGGGCCTCTTCCCGCGTGGACACGGCGATGGCGTCCTCGTCGGCGAAGAGGAGTCGGTTGTTCTCCACGATCTGCTTGCCGTTGACGAACGAGGCCGTCACGGGGGCCGCGGCGCCGAAGACCAGCGCGGTGACCGGGTCGGCGATCGAGGAGTGCAGGAAGGTGCTCAGATTCCACATCACGAAGTCGGCGCACTTGCCGGCCTCCAGCGAACCGATGTTGTCGGCCCGGCCGAGCACCTGGGCGCCGCCGTACGTCCCGAGCCGCAGGGCCTGGCGCGCGTTCAGGGCGCGCTCGCGGTGGACCGGGTTCAAGCGGTTGATCAGCAGCGCGTTGCGCAGCTCGGTGTGCAGCTCACCGGACTCGTTGGAGGCGGTGCCGTCCACGCCGAGGCCGACCGGTACGCCGGCGGCGAGCATGTCCGGTACGCGGGCGATGCCGGCGGCCAGACGGGCGTTGGAGGACGGGCAGTGCGCGACACCGGTCCTGGTGCGGGCGAACGCGGCGATGTCGGAGTCGTTCATGTGGACGCTGTGCGCCATCCACACGTCCTCGCCGAGCCAGCCGGTCGACTCGAAGTAGTCGGTCGGGCCCATGCCGAACAGCTCCTTGCAGAACTGCTCCTCCTCGACGGTCTCGGAGCCGTGCGTGTGCATGCGCACGCCCAGGCGGCGGGCCAGCTCGGCGCCCTGCTTCAGCAGCTCGGTGGAGACCGAGAAGGGGGAGCACGGGGCGACGGCGACCTGGGTCATCGCGTCGAAGGAGGCGTCGTGGTACCTCTTCACGGTCGCCTCGGTGTCGGCGAGCGCTCCCTCAAGGGTCTCGACGGCGTGGTCCGGCGGCAGGCCGCCGTCCTTCTCGCTGCGGTCCATGGAGCCGCGGGCGAGGGTGAAGCGGACGCCCATCTCGGAAGCGGCGCGGATGATCGAGCCGGAGAGGTCGCCGGAGCCCTTGGGGTACACGTAGTGGTGGTCCA
This sequence comes from Streptomyces sp. NPDC058662, assembly GCF_042716255.1. Classification (NCBI taxonomy): domain Bacteria; kingdom Bacillati; phylum Actinomycetota; class Actinomycetes; order Kitasatosporales; family Streptomycetaceae; genus Streptomyces; species Streptomyces sp. NPDC058662. The sequence goes on from NZ_JBHXRU010000061.1 coordinate 2,818, forward strand.
TGGCGGTGGTGACACCGCCGCGCGCCATCGCGGCCAGGGAGCCCTGGGCGGCCGTGTACGTCATCTGCTCGTCGATGCGCGCCCAGGTCGGGTACAGCGCGACGAGCCAGTTGAAGAGGTTGTGGTCGGTGGCCAGGCCGCGGGTGATCCACTGGTAGAAGTGGTGGTGGGTGTTGACCAGGCCGGGGGTGACGAGGTGACCCGTGCCGTCGATGCGGCGGACCACGTTGTCGAGGTTCTCGGGGGCCCTGCCCGCACCGATCGACTCGATCTTGTTGCCTGCGACGACCACGTAACCCGAGGCGTACTCGGTGTCGTTCGCGTCGACGGTCGCGATCGCACAGTTCTCGATGACGATGCGCTCGACCGCGCTGTCAAGGGCTGCCGATGCTGCCATGGGACTTCCTCGTGCTTTCAGTGGCGGTGCGGGCACGGCAAGGCCCAGGAGATTTGAGTGCCGGAGCCGGGGGCCTTGACAGCTGACAGTACTGCCGCCCCGAGTGATACGTCCGGGTGCCGATTCAGGAAGCTGAAGGGTGTCGCGCGGTCCCGGGGCCACTGCGGAGCCCCGGGACACGCCTGCCGCGTCAGAGGTTGGTCATGTCCACGGGGATGCGGGCGTCAACGCCGTCCCGGAGCACGGTCGCCTCGATCAGACCGTACGGCCGGTCGGCGGCGAAGTAGACCTCGTTGTCGTTCTTGAGGCCGAAGGGCTCCAGGTCGACGAGGAAGTGGTGCTTGTTCGGGAGCGAGAAGCGGACCTCGTCGATCTCCGAACGGTGGTTGATGATGCGCGAACCCATCTGGTAAAGGGTCTGCTGCAGCGAGAGGGAGTAGGTCTCCGCGAAGGCCTGCAGCATGTGCTTGCGGACCTCGGCGTAGGACTTCTCCCAGTTGGGCATCCGCTGCTCGTCGTCCGACCAGTTGAAGCGCCAGCGGGCCGACACCTGGGTGGCCAGGATGCGGTCGTAGGCCTCCTTCAGCGTCGTGTACTTGTCCTTCACGTACCCCCAGAACTCGGAGTTCGTGGAGTTCATGACGACCAGGTCCTTGAGGCCGGAGATGACCTCCCAGTTCTGGCCGTCGTAGGTGATCTGGGTGACGCGGGTCTCCATGCCCTGGCGGACGAAGGAGTGGTTCACCTCGTCGGAGCCGATGAACTTGGAGTTGGCGTCCGAGGTGGCGATCCGGTCCCAGGAGTACTCCTCGATCCGGATGCGCGCCTTCTGGATCGGCTCCTGGCTGTTGACGAACCAGCGCGCCAGGTGGATGCCGAACTGCTCGGCGGACTCGATGCCGTGTTCCTTGGCGAAGGCGTACACCGTGTTCTTGGTGGTGTCCGTCGGAAGGACGTTGGCGTTCGAGCCGGAGTAGTGGACGTCGTCCATGTCGCCGGAGAGGGCGACCGAGACGTTCAGGTCCTTGATGTGGTGGGTGTCGCCGTCCCGCGTGATCTTGACGACGCGGTTCTCTGCCTTGCCGTACTGGTTCTGGCCCAGAATCGTGGCCATGCTAGCTCCCTCGGTAAACGGAGTAGCCGAACGGGTTGAGCAGCAGCGGTACGTGGTAGTGCTCGCCGGGGGTGACAGCGAAGGTGATCGTCACTTCCGGGAAAAACGCACCGCTGTCCCTTACGCGGGGGGCGTCCTGCTGCGCCTCGGCTTGCTGGGTGGAACGGTTCTTGTCAACGAAGTACGACTCGGTCTCGAAGTCGAGGCGTACGTGGGTGGTGCCCTCCGGCAGAGCCGGCAGGTCCTTGCAGCGCCCGTCCGCGTCGGTGGCGGAACCGCCCAGGGCCGCCCACCGGCCGTCGAGCCCGGTACGGGCCGACAGTGCGATGGCGACGCCCTCGGCGGGCCTGCCGATGCTGGTGTCCAGGATGTGCGTGGACACCGACGCGGTGGTCTCGGTGCTCATACTCGGCTTCACTCTCCTTCTACGAGTCGGGTCAGGCGGATCTTGTTGATCTTGACCAGCTCGCCGCGGGCGATCTCCCGCTCCCGCTCCGGCGAGTTGTCGATCCGGACCTTGACCGCGTCCCGCATGAACTCACCGGTCGCACCGGTGGCGCAGATGAGGAAGACGTGGCCGAACTTCTCCTGGTAGGCCAGGTTCAGTTCGAGGAGCTCGCTCTTGAGCTCCTCCGAGGCACCGGCCATACCGCGCTGCTCGCGGGCGGAGGTCGGGTCTCCCGGCTTCGGCCGGCCGATCGGCGCGTGGCCGCCCATCGCCTCGGCCAGGTCCTCGGCGGTGAGTTCCGCCATGGCGGACTCGTTGGCCGAGAACAGGGACTCCGCGGTGGTGAAGGGGCGCCGGGCGAGCAGCTTGCCGCCCCATGCCGAACTGGCGCACACCTCGTGCAGCTCGGCCGCGGCCGCGCTGTCGTCCAAGGCGTTGAACCGGGTGAGACCCGGGGTCGGACTCGAAGTCACGGTAGGCCTCCGTGGCCTGTTGTTGCTTTGACGGGCTGCGCATAGCTAACGCCCTCGACCACACGGCGTCAACACTTTGTTGAAACTTCCCGTACACAAAAGCCGCCGCCCGGGTGAATTGGGCGGCGGCTGGTCACTGCGGGTCAGTAGGTGCTCACTCGCGGCTGTTCTTGTTGGGGTTTTCCCTGTTCAAGTAGTTGTAGACGGTGAAACGGCTTACGCCCAGGGCGCCCGCCACAGTCTCCACGCCGTGCCGTACCGAGAAGGCGCCCCGCGCCTCCAGTATCCGCACCACGTCCTGCTTGGACTTCCGGTCGAGCTGCGACAGCGGTACGCCGTGCCGGCGCTCCAGCGCCGCCAGGATGTGGTCCAGCGAGTCGGACAGCTGGGGCAGGCGCACGGCCAGCAGCTCCTGCCCCTCCCAGGTGAGCACGACGTCGTCGGGCTGCGCCAGGGAGGGATCCATCAGCTCGCCGCCCATCGCGTCCACGAGCGGCTTGACCGCGGTGACGAACGGGTGGTCGCTGGGTTCGCTCACGGCGCCTCCTCCCCGATCACGTTGACCTGGAGCGAGACCCGGGTCGCCCCGGCCGCCAGGGAGTCGCGCAGCAGCGCGGTCACCGCGACGAGGACCGCGTCGGTCTCGCCCTCGGCCGTGTTGCCGAACGGGCCGACGTCCACCGCGTCCAGCCGGGCCTTCTGGATGACCTCGCGAGCGGCCACGGCATGGGCGGGGGCCTCTTCGAGATCGAAGGGCTCGGTCGTGAATTCCACTCTCAATCGCACGCGGTCAAGCTACCCGGGACTGCGGACTTTTCGGCAGTCCGTACTTGACAGCCACGCGAACCTCGATGCAGTCTTCCATCAAGCAGAAAACAACTTCCGCGATACGGAAGGAGCGCACACCCCTCATGGGATACACGGACCAGCGCTTCGATGTGAACCTGTCCATCCTCTTCACGGAACTCCCGCTCCTGGAGCGCCCCGCGGCTGCCGCCGCGGCGGGCTTCACGGCGGTCGAGCTGTGGTGGCCCTGGATCGAGACCCCCACTCCCCCGCAGGCGGAGCTCGACGCCCTCAAGAACGCTCTTGAGGACGCCGGCACGCAGCTGGTGGGCCTGAACTTCTACGCCGGCAAGCTGCCGGGTCCGGACCGCGGCGCGGTCTCGGTGCCCGGCGAGGAGTCGGAGCGCTTCAACGCCAACATCAACGTGGCCGCGGACTTCGCGGCCTCGGTCGGCTGCAAGGCGCTGAACGCCCTCTACGGCAACCGCGTCGACGGTGTCGACCCGGCCGTCCAGGACGAGCTGGCCCTGGAGAACCTGGTCGCGGCCGCCCGGGCCGCCGACCGGGTGGGCGCCGTCCTCCTGATCGAGACCCTCAACAAGCCCGAGTCGCCGCTGTACCCCCTGGTGAGCGCTCCGGCCGGCATCGAGGTGGTGGACAAGGTGAACGAGGCCACCGGCCTCGGGAACGCCAAGTTCCTGCTCGACCTGTACCACCTGGCGATGAACGATGAGGACCTCTCCGAGGTCATCGAAAAGTACGCCGCCAAGACCGGGCACGTCCAGATCGCGGACAAGCCGGGCCGCGGCGCCCCGGGCACCGGGGAGCTGCCGCTCGAAGAGCTGCTCGACCAGCTGCGGAAGGCCGGATACGAGGGCTACGTAGGCCTGGAGTACAAGGCCGCCGACGCCGCCGCGTCCTTCGCGTGGCTGCCGGCCGGGGCCCGCGCCGCCCGGTAGGCGGACCAAGTCCGGGCGATCTGCCAGGCACGTCGCAAACTTTTCGTACAAAGCATTAAGAGAAGGACCCTCATCATGAGCAACCTCCCCAAGATCGCGTGGATCGGGCTCGGCATCATGGGCTCCCCCATGGCCGAGAACCTCCTCAAGGCCGGCTACCCGGTCACCGGCTTCACCCTGGAGCAGGACAAGCTGGACCGCCTGGCCGCCGCCGGCGGCAGCGCCGCCGGCTCCATCGCGGAGGCCGTCAAGGACGCCGACGTCATCATCACGATGGTGCCCGCCTCCCCGCAGGTCGAGGCCATCGCCTACGGTGAGAACGGCATCCTGGAGAACGCGAGGTCCGGTGCGCTGGTCATCGACATGTCGTCGATCACCCCGCAGACCTCGGTCGACCTCGCGAAGAACGCCGCCGAGAAGGGCATCCGCGTCATCGACGCCCCGGTGTCCGGCGGCGAGGCCGGCGCCATCGAGGCCGTCCTGTCGATCATGGTGGGTGGCGAGCAGGCCGACTTCGACGAGGCCCTGCCGGTCCTCCAGGCCCTCGGCAAGACCATCGTGCTCTGCGGCCCGCACGGCTCCGGCCAGACGGTGAAGGCCGCCAACCAGCTCATCGTCGCGGTGAACATCCAGGCGTGCGCCGAGGCCGTCGTCTTCCTTGAGAAGTCGGGCGTGAACCTTCAGGCCGCCCTGGACGTCCTCAACGGCGGTCTGGCCGGCTCCACGGTCCTGACCCGCAAGAAGGACAACTTCCTGAACCGCGACTTCAAGCCCGGTTTCCGGATCGACCTGCACCACAAGGACATGGGCATCGTCACCGACGCCGCCCGCAACGTGGGCGCCGCCCTGCCGGTCGGCGCGGTCGTGGCCCAGCTGGTCGCCTCGCTGCGCGCCCAGGGCGACGGCGGCCTGGACCACTCGGCCCTGCTGCGCGCCGTCGAGCGCCTCTCCGGCGCCCAGGTCTGATCCCCCGGACCGGCGGTTCGGCCGCCGGTCCGCCCTCCCCCGCGCGGGGACCTGAGTTTCCGGATGGTGCCGGTGCTGACACCTGTCCTGTCGCGCCCAAGCGCCGGCACCGTCCGGATTACCCTCTCCTCAACTTCGTTCAACAAACTGTTGACGTTTAGATCGTGCCGAATTTAGGCTGTTCCGCATGACGGAAGGCACTTTCCGTCAGCAGTTACCCGTACGGAAGGTCACCATGTCGAAGCGCACGCTGACGACCGAGTCCGGCGCCCCGGTCGCCGACAACCAGAACTCCGCCACCGCCGGCGTCGGTGGCCCGCTCCTGGTCCAGGACCAGCAGCTCCTTGAGAAGCTCGCCCGCTTCAACCGCGAGCGCATCCCGGAGCGCGTGGTGCACGCCCGCGGCTCGGCCGCGTACGGCTACTTCGAGGTGACCGACGACGTCACCGCGTACACCAGCGCCGCGTTCCTGAACACCGTCGGCAAGAAGACCGAGACCTTCCTGCGGTTCTCCACCGTGGCGGACTCGCTCGGCGGCGCGGACGCGGTCCGCGACCCGCGCGGCTTCGCGCTCAAGTTCTACACCGAAGAGGGCAACTACGACCTCGTCGGCAACAACACCCCGGTGTTCTTCATCAAGGACCCGATCAAGTTCCCCGACTTCATCCACTCCCAGAAGCGCGACCCCTTCACGGGCAAGCAGGAGCCGGACAACGTCTGGGACTTCTGGGCGCACGCCCCCGAGGCGACGCACCAGATCACCTGGCTCATGGGCGACCGCGGCATCCCGGCCTCGTACCGCCACATGAACGGCTACGGTTCCCACACCTACCAGTGGACCAACGAGCAGGGCGAGGCCTTCTTCGTCAAGTACCACTTCAAGACGAACCAGGGCATCCGCTGCCTCTCCAGCGAGCAGTCCGCCGAGCTCGTCGGCAAGGACGCGAACTCGCACCAGACCGACCTGCTGCAGGCGATCGAGCGCGGCGTGAACCCGAGCTGGACCCTCTACGTCCAGATCATGCCCGCCGCCGAGGCCGCGGACTACCGCTTCAACCCGTTCGACCTCACCAAGGTGTGGCCGCACAGCGACTACCCGCTGCAGCGCGTGGGCCGCCTGGTCCTCGACCGCAACCCGGACAACGTCTTCGCCGAGGTCGAGCAGTCCGCCTTCTCCCCGAACAACTTCGTCCCGGGCATCACCGCCTCGCCGGACAAGATGCTGCAGGGCCGCCTCTTCGCGTACGCCGACGCCCAGCGCTACCGCCTCGGTGTGAACCACACCCTGCTGCCGGTCAACGCCCCGAAGGCGACGAAGGCCGAGAACTACGGCCGCGACGGTGTCATGGCGCTGCGCAACGGCTCGCGCCACGACAAGAACTACGAGCCCAACTCGTACCGCGGCCCGGTCGAGACCGGCCTGGCGCTGGGCGCCCCGAAGGCCGTCTCCGGCTACACGGGCACCCACGAGGCCCCGGCCCACACCAAGGACGACGACTTCTTCCAGGCCGGCGAGCTCTACCGCCTCATGTCGGAGGCCGAGAAGCAGCGCCTGGTGGCGAACATCGCCGGCGGCCTGTCCCAGGTCACGCTGGAAGACGTCATCGAGAAGAACCTGGCTCACTTCCACGCCGCCGACGCCGACTACGGCAAGCGCGTCGAGGAGGCCGTCCGCGCCCTGCGCGACGCCTGAGCCACCAGCTGTACCGGGGGCCTGACGGGAGGTCAGGCCCCGGGTGCTGTGCCCGCACCGCGGACCCGGATGAGGGGTGGTACGTGGTGGGGGCCGACTGCGCCAGTCCGTGCGGCTGGCGTCGCGTGAGGACCGTGGCGGGCGTGCGAGCCAGTGCGGTGGTAATGGGTTCCGAGGCCCGTCTCTTGACCTGAGGGAGACGGCGCCGAAGTTCTCGTCGCCGGCCGCCACGGTCCCACCGAACTCCCCTCCCGGACAGGGGCCGCGCCCAGGCCCCGCCCGGAACACGGGGAACCTCCCCCTCCTACTCCGCCCGGCGGTGCGAACGTCCTGTCGCGCCAGCCTCGCCCCGTCGGGCGGTAACCACCCAGAGCGCCGAGTCACGGACGGTCCCGTGACCCGGCGCTCTGTCATTCCCGCGCGAGGCCCGGGGCGCGCGCACCCGCGGGAAGCGCCGCCCGACGCCCGACCAGCGCGCGGCGAGGGGGAACTATCGGGGGGCTGACTGAAAGCTCAGTCAGTAAGAGGGGTGGCGGGGGTCTCCACCGCGCTCGTCCATTACCACTTCAAGGACCGGGCCGGCCTGGTCCAGCGCACGCTCGCCTTCATCAGCGACCGCGCCACCGGCTGCACCGACGAGGCCCTGCGAGGCACCGAGGACGCCCGCGCCGCGCTGCTGCACCTGCTGCTCGGCGAGCTCCAGGACACCCCGGCCGGGCGCGAGACCAGCACCGCCTGGGGCGAGCTGCGGTCCAGTGCCCTCTTTGCCGGCGACCTGCGTGCCGCCCTCGCCCATTCCACGGCCTCCTGGCCCCAGGACGTGACGGAGTGCGTCTCGGACGCCCAGGCGGCCGGCCTCGCCGATGTGCGCGCCGTCGCGGCCGACACCGCCGAGCGGCTGACCGCGCTGGTGGAGGGGCGGCGCGGGCGCCGACTGAGCGGCTCCCTGACGCTGGAGCGGGCCCGCGAGCTACTGGCCGGCGCGTTCGACGCGGAACTCGGCCCCCACCCCGAGCAGTAGGCACCGCCGGGCCGGGGCCTCGGCCCTCCCGGGCGGCACGCACGGTGGACGCGGCGGACGCGCGGCGGCCCCCGTACCTCCTCGCGGAGGGACGGGGGCCGTCGGGTACTGCCGGGTCGGTCAGACCGTCAGCGGGCGGATCGCGGTGGGGGCGTGGCCCGGCTCCGTCGCGATCTCCTCGAACTCGGTGACGTCGCTCATGTCGACGGTCTTGCTCATCGAGATGTTGGTGACGCGCTCCAGGATCGCCTCGACGACGACCGGGACCTGGAACTCCTGGGCGAGCTTCTTGGCCTGCTCGAAGGCGGCGCCCAGCTCGTTCGGGTCGGTGACGCGGATGGCCTTGACGCCCAGGCCCTCGGCGACCTTGACGTGGTCGACGCCGTAGACACCCAGCTCGGGGGTGTTGATGTTCTCGAACTCCAGGTTGACCTCGAAGTTGATGCCGAGGCCGCCCTGCGCCTGGCGGATCAGGCCGAGGTAGGCGTTGTTCACGAGGACGTGGACGTACGGGACCTTGTGCTGGGCGGCGACCGCCAGCTCCTCGATCATGAACTGGAAGTCGTAGTCGCCCGAGAGCGCGACGATCGGGGTCTCCGGGTCCGCGGTGGCGGCACCGATGGCGGCCGGGATGGTCCAGCCGAGCGGGCCGGCCTGGCCGCAGTTGATCCAATGGCGCGGCTTGAAGACGTGCAGCATCTGCGCGCCGGCGATCTGGGACAGGCCGATGGTGGTGACGTAGCGGGTCTCCGGGCCGAAGGCCTTGTTCATCTCCTCGTACACGCGCTGCGGCTTCATCGGGATGTTGTCGAAGTGCGTGCGGCGCTGGAGGGTGGCCTTGCGCTCCTGGCCCGAGGCGGCCCAGGCGGAGAAGTCCGGGAGCCTGCCCGCGGCCTTGAGCTCCTTGGCGACCTCGATGAAGAGCTCCAGGGCGGCCTTGGCGTCGGAGGCGATGCCGAAGTCCGGCGCGAAGATCTTGCCGATCTGGGTGGGCTCGATGTCGACGTGGACGAACTTGCGGTCGCCCAGGTACGCGTCGAGGTTGTAGCCGGTGTGACGGTTGGCCCAGCGGTTGCCGATGCCGAGGACGAAGTCCGACTCCAGGAACGTCGCGTTGCCGTAGCGGTGCGAGGTCTGCACACCGACCATGCCGGCGCTCAGCTCGTGGTCGTCGGGGATGACGCCCCAGCCCATGAGGGTGGAGATGACCGGGACGCCGGTCAGCTCGGCGAACTCGACCAGCAGATCAGAGGCGTCGGCGTTGATGATGCCGCCGCCGGCGACGATCAGCGGGCGCTCGGACTCCAGCAGGAACTGCAGGGCCTTGGCGGCCTGGGCGCGGGACGCCTGCGGCTTGTAGACCGGCAGCGGCTGGTAGGTCTCCGGGTCGAACTCGATCTCGGTCAGCTGGACGTCGATCGGCAGGTCGATCAGGACCGGGCCGGGGCGGCCGGAGCGCATCAGGTGGAACGCCTGCTGGAACACGCCGGGGACCTGCGCGGCCTCCAGGACGGTGGTCGCGGCCTTGGTGACGGGCTTGGCGATCGAGGCGATGTCGACGGCCTGGAAGTCCTCCTTGTGGAGCTTCGCGACCGGGGCCTGACCGGTGATGCACAGGATCGGGATCGAGTCGGCGATCGCCGAGTACAGGCCGGTGATCATGTCGGTACCGGCGGGGCCGGAGGTACCGATGCAGACACCGATGTTGCCCGCCTTGGCACGCGTGTACCCCTCGGCCATGTGCGAGGCGCCCTCGACGTGGCGGGCCAGCGTGTGGTTGATGCCGCCCACGTTCTTGAGCTCGCGGTAGAACGGGTTGATCGCAGCGCCGGGCACGCCGAACGCTTGCGAAACGCCCTCAAGCTTGAGGATCTCCACTGCAGCGGCGGCGGCTGTCATACGGGGCATCGAGTTCTCCTGCGGGTCTGGCGGTCAGGCTTTTCCGTAATCCGGAAGTTTTGTTCTGCTATACGGAACAAGCTAAGTGGCGACTCTCCTCGCCGTCAAGGCGGTAGCGGGCCCCGGAAACCACCAAAAGCCGCGTCTTGTTCGGCGAGTTGCACAAATGACCGGGGCCCGTGGCCGGATTCCGCTGGAAATGGGCGGCGTGCTCGCCCGGCGGTCGCCGGTGGTGGAGCATGTACCTACGCACAGCGACGGAGGGGGTCCAGGTCTCATGGCGGAAGCGGTACCGGTGCGCTGCCCGGCGTGCCTGCGCGAGAACAGCTACACGGCCCCGGTGTTCCCGTGCGCCTGCGGGAGCCCGGTCGTCCCGCCGCTGGACCTGTCCGCCCCGCCGGATCCGCTGACGCACCGCACCTGGTCCGACACCTGGGTGGCGGTGCGCTGCGGGTCCTGCGGGCGGGAGAGCGAGTGGCCGCAGCCGGAGGTGGGGTGCGGCTCGTGCGGGACGGTGGTGCGGCTCCCGGTGCACCCCCTGGAGCGGGTGACGGAACCCGCGGGCGGCCCGGGTGGCCCTGGGGACGCGGGCGGCGCGGACCTCGCGGCTTCGCCCGACGCGCACGGCCCCGGCGGCCCCGGCGGGCCCGGGGCGGGCGCGCCGCCGGCGCCCGGGTCCGGGTCCGCGGCCTCAGGGTCGGGAGCCGTCGGCACGCCCGGCGCCGCGGGCCCCTCCGGGCGCTCCGGCCGGGCCGGACCGCCGGCCGCCTCCGGCGGGCGGGCGAACCGCCGGGGGCCTGCGCACATACCTTCGCCGCCGACCGCGCCGGTGCCCAGGCCCGCGTTCCGCCCGGTGACCATCCGTACGGCCCGGGACGCGGTGGTCACGGCGGCGCTCTACCTGCGCTGGCTCGGCTTCCAGGACGTACGCCAGCCGGACGGCCGCCCCATCCCCTCGGCCGCCGTCGACCTGCGGGCGCCCGGGCTGGTCGCGCAGGTGGACCCGACGACCTCGCCGGCCGGGCTGCGGGCGGTGGAGTGCGTCTGGCTGAACGGCCTCACCTCGTCGGCGACCAGCGTCTACTTCTCCCTCGCCGGTTACACGGAGGACGCCCGCGCCCGCGCGGACGACCTGGGCATACCGCTGTTCGTCATGGACCTCACGGGCATGCCGCAGCCGGTCAACGACCCGGCGGACGCACTCGTCGGGTCCGGGGCGTAGAGGCGTGGGGGCAGGGCCTAGGCTCGGTGCTGCTGTTCCCCCTGCCCCGCCCAGCCGCCGAGGAGCGCCCGATGAGCCTGTACGACATCCCGCTGACCACCCTGTCCGACGAGCCCACCAGTCTCGCCGCCCACAAGGGCAAGGCCATCCTGCTGGTGAACACCGCCTCGCAGTGCGGCCTCACCCCCCAGTACTCCGGGCTGGCCCGCCTGCAGTTCGCGTACGAGGCGAAGGGCTTCACCGTCATCGGCGTGCCCTGCAACCAGTTCGGTGAGCAGGAGCCCGGGAACGCCGAGGACATCCAGACGTTCTGCGCCGCCGGCTTCGGCGTCACCTTCCCGATGCTGGAGAAGTCCGAGGTCAACGGCGAGAACCGGCACCCGCTGTACCAGGAGCTCGTGAAGACCCCGGACGCCGCGGGCGAGGCGGGGGACATCCAGTGGAACTTCGAGAAGTTCCTGATCTCCCCCGCCGGCGAGGTCGTCGCGCGCTTCCGTCCGCGCACCGAGCCCGAGGCCCCCGAGGTCATCGCGGCGATCGAGGCCCACCTGCCCGCCTAGTGCCGTGGCCGGAAAGGTTCGCGCGAGGCGCTGCCGTGAGCCGGGCGGGGCGGGCTCGCTCTCAGAGGTCCGACTCGGTGTACTCCCCCGCCGAGCCGGCCTCGGTGAGCTCCCGCAACTCCACCCTGCGGATCTTGCCGGACACCGTCTTGGGGAGCTCGCCGAACTCGATGCGCCGGATCCTCTTGTACGGGGACAGCACCGACCGGGAGTGCTCGAAGATCGCCCGGGCTGTCTCCGGGCCGGGCTCCCAGCCCGCGGCGAGCGTGACGTACGCCTTCGGTACGGCGAGCCGCAGCGCGTCCGGCGCCGGGACGACGGCGGCCTCCGCGACGGCCTCGTGCTCCAGCAGGGCGCTCTCCAGCTCGAACGGGCTGATCTTGTAGTCCGAGGCCTTGAACACGTCGTCGGATCGTCCGATGTAGGTGAGGTAGCCGTCGGCGTCGCGCGCGGCGATGTCGCCGGTGCGGTAGAGCCCGTCCGCCATCGCCTCGGCCGTGCGCCCGGGGTCGTCCCGGTAGCCGGTCGTCACCCCGGCCGGGCGGGTCCGCAGGTCCACGCAGAGCTCGCCCTCGTCCGGCGACTCCTTGCCGGTGACGGGGTCGAGGAGCACGATCTCGTATCCGGGGGCCGGGCGCCCCATGGAACCGGGCTTCACGGGCACGCCGGGGAAATTGCCGACCTGCAGGGTCGTCTCCGTCTGGCCGAACCCGTCCCGGACGGTGATCCCCCAGGCCTCGCGCACCTTGTCGATGACCTCCGGGTTGAGCGGCTCGCCGGCGGCGACGGCCTCGCGCGGGGGCGTCCTGAGCTTCGTGAGGTCGGACTGGATGAGCATCCGCCACACGGTGGGCGGGGCGCAGAAGGTGGTCACCCCGTTCCGGTCCATCTCGGCCATCAGCCGCTCGGCGTCGAAGCGGGTGTAGTTGTGGACGAAGACGGTCGCGCCGGCGTTCCAGGGGGCGAAGAGATTGGACCACGCGTGCTTGGCCCAGCCCGGCGACGCGATGTTGAGGTGGACGTCGCCGGGCCGCAGCCCGAGCCAGTACATGGTGGAGAGGTGGCCGATCGGGTACGAGGCGTGGGTGTGCTCGACGAGCTTGGGGCGGGCGGTGGTACCGGAGGTGAAGTACAGCATCAGCGGGTCGGTCGCGAGGGTCTCGCCCTCGGGGACGAAGGGGCCGGCGGTCCCGGCCGCGTCCTCCCCGCCCATGTCCTGGAGGCGCCGCCATCCGGCGGGCACGTCGGGGCCTGCGGCGATCCGCGTGTAGGTGCCGGGCACCTGGTCGAACTTCGCCGTGTCCTCGGCGCGGGTGATGACATGGCGTACGCGTCCGCGCTCGACCCGGTCGCGCAGATCGGCGGGGCCGAGCAGCGGGGTGGCCGGGATGACGACGGCGCGCAGCTTCATCGCGCCGAGGGCGACCTCCCACAGCTCGCGCTGGTTCCCGAGCATGACGAGCACCCGGTCGCCGGGCGCGACGCCCTGCTCCCGCAGCCAGCCGGCGGCCGCGTCCGACCGTGCGGAGAGCTCCGCGAAGGAGAGGGACGCGGTCGTACCGTCGTCCTCGACGATCCGCAGGGCGTCGCCGTGGTTCCCGGCGGCGATGCGGTCGAACCAGTCCAGGGCCCAGTTGAAATGCCGGGGGCGGGGCCAGGTGAACCCGGCGCGGGCGGCCTCGTAGTCCCCGCGGCGTTCCAGCAGGAAGTCCCGTGCGGCGAGGAACTGTGCGGTGGCGCTGCTCTGCGCGCCGTTCTGCGCGCTGTCGGTCGTCATGCCAGGCATGGTGCCGCGCCGGGTGGACGGACCACCAGGGCGGCGTCAGCCGTGGATTGACCCGAAGCGTACGGACGCCCGGGAAACGTCCGGGGCCTCCGGGGTGTCCGTGCCGTCCGCGGCCCGCGTGCCGCCGCCCATCGCGGCGATCAGCGCTTCTCCCTCCGCGGTGATCCGCTCCCGCTCCGCCTTCGGGACCTCGTCGAAGAGCTCGATGCGCAGGGTGGTCCCGTCCAGCTTCCACAGTCCGGCGACGAAGCCGTCGACGAGGAGGGTGCAGTGGGCCTGGTTGCCGGTCCAGGTGCGCCCCTTGACGACGGGGGCGACGACGCGCGACCGGTCGGCGTGCGAGAGCAGCAGGTTGTCGAACTCCGGGAGGAAGCGGGGCGGAGCGGGGGTGTCCGCGTCGGGCCGGGGCGCGTCGGGGAGGTCGAAGAGCTCCACGCCGTTCACGTCCTGGAAGACGGCCAGGCCCGGACGCAGCCGCTCGAAGGCCTCGCGGAGGCGGGTCAGCCCGGCCCAGGTCTGCATGTCCTTGACGGAGGCGGGTCCGAAGGCGGCCAGGTAGCGCAGCACGGCATCGTCGACGGGCCGCACCGCCCCGGCCCCGGCCTCGGCGGTGGTTCCGGCCCCGGCCCCGGTCCCGGCGTCGGCGGTGGTTCCGGCACCGCCCTCGGCAGCGGCCCGGATCGGCCCGGGCGGTTGCGGCCGCGCCCCCTCCCCGAGCCACCGCTCCAGGGTGGTGAGCCGGACCTGCCCGCTGCGCCCCCACACCCCGCGCGGAGTGACCTGCACCAGCGGCAGCCCGCAGCGCGCGGCGACGGCGAGCGACTGGGGGTCGGCGTCGGGCCACTCCTGGAGCAGCTCCTCCCGCAACTCCCCCATGGTGCGCGGCCGCGCCTCGACGAGGGCGCGCGCCAGCTCCGCGAGCCGGTCCAGGTCCACCCCCGTGAGCCCCGTGCGGAAGTGGGCGACCTCGCGGTCGCGGGCCGGTTGGACGAGAGGGCGCAGGACGAGGGCGTCGCGGGCTGTGTGGGTGTGGATGGTGGAGCGCAGGGTGACCATCCGGACCACCTCGCGGGACTCCATCAGCCCGGCGAGCTCGGCGGGGCGGAATCCGGCGAGCCGGGCGTGGAGTTGGAAGTACGGGGGCTTCACGTTCTGCGCCTGGAGCCCGACGAGATGGGCGACGGCGTCCCTGGCCGACATCCGCACCCGGCTCAGCAGCAACTGGCGTGCGAGGGTGGCACGGTTGAGTGCGCGGGTGTCGAGTACGGGATGCGGTGTCCGGGTCCTGGAGGGCATGACAGCAAAGTAGCCCCACTCGCCGACACCGTCCGCCCGGGGCACGGGACGCGGGGCGGGCGTCAGGGGCGCACGGTCTGCAGGGCGGGGGTGTCGCAGGCGGGAGCGGGCTGGGAGGCGCGGCGTTCGGTGGTGCTGATGTAGGTGTGCAGGGCCTGGCGGGAGCACAGCAGGGTGGCGATGCGGTCGTCGAGGCCGTGCAGGCGGGCGCGGAGCAGGGCGAAGAGCTCGGGGCAGGGCTCCAGGTCGGGTGCCGTGCCCGTCGCACAGGGCAGGGTGAATGCGATCTCCTGGGTGGACAGTCCCGCTTCGAGGAGTCTCCTGATCTGCGTCACCGTCAGCACGGCCTCGTCGGTGTACTCGCGGTAGCCGCTGGTGCCCCGCCCGGGCCGGAGCAGGCCCTGGGATTCGTAGTACCGCAGCAGGTGCGCGGGTACACCGGTCCGCCGGCTCAACTCCCCGATCAGCATGCCCACTCCACCTTGACCTTCATATCGATGTGAACGTTGATGATCGTGCCATGACCACCACATCTTTCAACCCGCGCTCGCTCCTCGCGGACGCCCGGTTCGGGGTCCTCGCGACGATCAAGGCGGACGGCCGGCCCCAGCTCTCTCCGGTGATGCCCTCCTACGACGAGGAGGCGGACGTGATCTACGTGTCCACGGGCGAGGGGTTCGCCAAGACCGCCAACCTGCGCCGGGACCCCCGCGCCACCCTGGAGGTGTCCAGCCCCGACGGCTGGGCCTGGGCGACCGTCGAGGGCGTGGCGACGCTGACCGGGCCGGGGACCGATCCCCACGGCCCCGAGGTGGAGGCCATGGTGCACTACTACCGGGTGGCCGCCGGGGAGCACCCGGACTGGGACGAGTACCGCGCGGTGATGGTGCGCGAGCGCCGGGTGCTGCTGACGATCTCCGTGGACCGGGTGTACGGGGCCAAGCTCAACTGAGCCCGACCGGCGGGTGCGACGCCTCGTGGGCCGGGGTGCTCGGCGCGCCCCGGCCCCCGGCCTCGCGTCAGGCGTTGAGCAGGGTCTCGGCGTCGTGCGCCGCGAGGAGTGCGATGAGGGCGCGCAGCGCCGCCTCGGTCCGGTCGATCTCGGCGTCGGTGAGGTGGACGGACGGCTCGAAGCGGAGCGTGTTCGTGGCGCTCGCGGTCGGGAAGATGCGGATGTCGTGCGCCCGCAGCAGGTAGCCGGAGAGCAGGTATCCGAGCAGCCCGCCCCGTGCCTGCTCGGCGAGGACCTCCGACGGGGAGTCGGACAGGTCGTGGAATTCGAGGCCGAGCATCAGGCCCCGGCCCCGGACCTCCTTGACGACGCCGCCGAACTCCTCGCGCAGCGTCCCCAGCATCGCCAGCAGCCGGTTGCCCCGCTCCTCGGCCAGCCGGTAGGCCTTCCCGTCGTCGGCCTCCAGCAGGTCCACCGTCCTGCCCGCGATCAGCGTCGAGAAGCTGTCCTTGGCGTAGGTGGAGCTGTGGACGAGTTCGAACTCCTTGCGGTAGCGGGACCCGCGCACGAGTGTGACGGCCGCCTTGGCGATACCGCCGCCCAGGCTCTTGGCCAGGGCGTAGTAGTCGCCCTGGAGGCCGATGTGCGAGCTGGCGAAGAAGGCTCCGGAGCGGCCCATGCCGCTCTGCACCTCGTCGACGACGACCGGGCAGTCGACTGCGGCCAGGAGTTCCCGGATGCGGCGGACGTCGTCACCGTCGAGGACCTTGATGCCCGCCTCGCCCTGGATGGGCTCCAGTACGAAGGCGCCGAAGACGGGCAGGTCGCGTTCGACCACGCGCACGACGCCGTCCGCGACCTCGACGTCGAGCAGGGTCTTGCGCTCCTCCTCGATGACCTTCGCCAGGACGTCGGGCTGGTCCACGGGCACGAAGCGGCACTGTGCGGCGAGGGTCTTGAACGGCGTCCGGTACCCGATGTTGTGGGTGAACTGGACGCTGCCCATCAGCTTTCCGTGAAAGGAGCCCTCCGGGGCCAGGAACACCGGCCCGGCCGCGGCCCGTTCGGCGTTGACGCTCCTGATGCCGGCGATCACACGGTCCAGCGCGGCCTCTCCGGATCCCTCGATACCGGCACCGGCGAACGCCTCGCCCGGCTCCACCCGGGATCCCTCGCGCACCGCGGCGCGCGCCTGGTCGAGGTGCGCATCGATGGACTCCGTGAGCTCGGCGACCTTCATCACGCGGTCGAGTTCGGCGTGCTTGATCGCGACCTCGACGGCCTCCGCGCCGCTGTTGGCGAAAACCGCCGAATAGGGCTCGGTGGTATTGAATTCGCGCCGGATGATGGCGTTGATCTTTCGCGCCAGGTCATTGGCGTACGGATGCCGGGAGAACTGGGCGTGAATCGGTGTGCCCTGGTCCAGCAGCGACTTCGCGTACGCCACTATCTCGGGGTTGTTGTGCCCGAGTATTGCTGACCCGTAGCCGCCCACCAGGTCGAGTACGGCGACTTCCGCGCCCTTGTCGTTCCGGTAGAAGAGGGTGTTCCCCCGGGAGCGCACATACTCGACGCCGAGCCCCAGGGAGGCCAGCCAGGCACCGATGTACGGCTCCGCCAGTTCGAGTTCTTCAAGGTCTTCGACCGCCGGGTTCATCTCGTCCCCTATTCGCTCGTGTCGCGCGACTCTGTTTTCCTGTTTTCCTGTTCCCGGATATCCGGGCACTTCTCCGCCTGATCGCCGGGCAGACTCTAGCATTGGCGCTCCGCACACTGTCCGATGCGGCGTAATTACGCGGTAACAGCCCGCTCTCCGGCCTGTGGGGGCTTCGGCAAGGGCGTCGTAATCAGCGGTTCAATGGGAGCGGCGAGCATCCGATTACCGGACCGTGCCCCTTTTTCCGGGGCGCATTAACCGAATACGGATACGCTCGCCGCGAGGACAGGATCGTCACCTGGCGGATTTGCCTGCGAGGCGACAGAGATCTCGAATCCGCGACCGCCGAAGAGAACTTCGACCCCTCATCGACGAACTCGACTTGACCCCCTGTGCCCCGGCGCACACGAGTATGGAGCTGAGACCACGTGACTGACGACAACCAACTCCGCGAGTACCTCAAGCGTGCGGTCGCCGACGCTCGCGCCTCCCGCAAGCGCCTGCGCGAGGTGGAGGAGCGGGAGCAGGAGCCGATCGCGATCGTCGGCATGGCCTGCCGCTACCCCCACGACGTGAGTTCTCCCGAGCAGTTGTGGCAGGTGGTCGCCGACGGCGTCGACGCCGTGTCGCCCTTTCCCGAGCACCGTGGGTGGTCCGACGACCTCTACGACCCCGACCCCGAGTCGGTGGGCAAGTCCTACACCCGGCACGGCGGGTTCCTGCACGACGCCGACCGCTTCGACCCCGAGTTCTTCGGCATGTCGCCGCGCGAGGCCCTGGCCACCGACCCCCAGCAGCGGCTGCTGCTGGAGACGGCGTGGGAGGCCTTCGAGCGGGCCCGGATCGTCCCGGACGCGGTACGCGGAAGCCGTACGGGTGTGTTCGTGGGCGCGATGTACAACGACTACGGCTCGCGCCCGTACCTGCCGCCCAAGGAGTTCGAGGGGTACCTGTACAGCGGCAGCGCCGGCAGTGTGGCGTCCGGCCGGCTCGCGTACACCTTCGGCCTGGAGGGCCCGGCCGTCACCGTCGACACCGCCTGCTCCTCCTCCCTGGTCGCCCTGCACCTGGCGGCGGCCGCCCTGCGCCGGGGCGAGTGCGACCTCGCCCTGGCCGGCGGCGTGACCGTGCTGGCCACGCCCATGCCGTTCGTCGAGTTCTCCCGGCTGCGCGGACTGTCCCCCGACGGCAGGTGCCGGTCCTTCGCCGCGTCCGCCGACGGCACCGGCTGGGCCGAGGGCGTCGGCATGCTGCTGGTGGCCCGGCTGTCCGACGCGCGGCGCGACAACCTGCCGGTGCTGGCCGTGCTCAGGGGCTCGGCCATCAACCAGGACGGCGCCAGCAACGGCCTCACCGCCCCCAACGGCCCCGCCCAGGAACGGGTGATCCGCCAGGCCCTGGCCAACGCGCGGCTGTCCCCCTCGGACGTCGACGTGGTCGAGGCGCACGGCACCGGCACCACCCTCGGCGACCCGATCGAGGCCGGCGCCCTGGAGGCGACCTACGGTGAGGACCGGCCGGCGGACCAGCCCCTGTGGCTGGGCTCGCTGAAGTCCAACATCGGGCACTCCCAGGCCGCCGCCGGCGTCGGCGGCGTGATCAAGATGGTGCAGGCGATCCGGCACGGCGTCCTCCCGCGGACCCTGCACGCCGACGAGCCCACGCCCCACATCGACTGGGACTCCAGCGCGCTGTCCCTGCTCACCGAGGCCCGCCCGTGGCCGGAGACCGGCCGGCCGCGCCGCGCCGCCGTGTCCTCCTTCGGGTTCAGCGGCACCAACGCGCACGTCATCATCGAGCAGGCCCCGGCCGAGACCGCCGGTGCCGACGCCGAGGCCGAGGAGACGCCCGCCCCCGCACCGGCCGCCGCCGCACCGCCCGCCGCCGTGAGCCTGCCGCTCGCGCCGTGGGTGCTGTCGGCGAAGTCCGCGCAGGCGCTGCGCGACCAGGCCCGCGCGCTGGGTTCCCTGCTCGCCCGGCGCCCGGAGGTCGGCCACCTGGACGCCGCGCTGTCGCTGGCCACCACGCGTTCGGCGCTGCCGCACCGGGCCGTGGTCGTCGCCGCCGACCGCGAGGAGCTCGTACAGGGGCTGGCCGACCTGGCCGCCGACGATCCCGCCGCCGTACGCGGGGTGCAGGAGGACGGCCTGACCGCCTTCATGTTCACCGGCGGGGGTGCCCAGCGGATCGGGATGGCACAGGAACTGCACGCCTCGTTCCCGGTGTTCGCCGCCGCGTTCGACGAGGTGTGCGACGCGCTGGACGAGCACCTGCCGCGTCCGCTGCGTGCCGTCATCGACTCGGGCGACGAGCTGGACAAGATCGACTACACGCTCGCCGCGCTGTTCGCCGTCGGCGTCGCCCTGTTCCGCCAGTTCGAGGCGTGGGGCGTGCACCCGGACTTCGTGATGGGCCACTCCACCGGTGAGCTGATGGCCGCGCACGTCGCGGGCGTCCTGTCGCTGCCCGACGCCGCCACGCTGGTGACCGCGCGCGGGCGGCTGATGCGGTCGCTGCCCGAGGGCGGCGCGATGATCGCCGTCCAGGCGACGGAGGAGGAGGTCCTCGAAACGCTGGGCGACAGCGGCCGGGTGGTGGTCGGCACGATCAACGGCCCGAACTCCGTGGTCGTCTCGGGCGACGAGGAGCCCGCGCTCGCCGTGGCGGCGATCTGGAAGGAGCGGGGCCGCTCCATCAAGCGGCTGCCGATCAGCCAGGCCTCGCACTCGCCGCGCATGGACCCGATCCTGGAGGAGTTCCGCACGATCGCGCGGGGCCTGACCTTCAACCGGCCGAAGATCCGCATCGTGTCCACCGTGACCGGCCAGGTCGAGAACGGGGACCGGTGGAGCACGCCCGACTACTGGGTGGACCAGCTCCGGCAGTCCGTACGCTTCCTCGACGCGGTCCGCACCCTGGAGTCCGAGGGCGTCTCCACCTTCCTGGAACTGGGCCCGGACGGCGTCCTGTCGGCCCTGGCCGCCGCCGGCGTCGAGCGCGGGGCCGTCGCGATCCCCGCCATGCGCAGCAAGCACCCCGAGGCGCGCGGCCTGGTCAGCGCGGTCGGGCAGCTGCACGTACGCGGCGTGGCCGTCGACTGGCCCGCCTTCTTCGCCGGCACCGGTGCGCGGGCGGTCGACCTGCCGACGTACCCCTTCCAGCGCGAGCGGTACTGGCTGGAGCCGTCGGCGGCCGCCGCGCACCGCTTCGGCCCCGGCCCCTCGGACCACCCCCTGCTGGGCACGGCGGTCGCCGTGGCCGGCGCCGACGAGGTCCTGTTCAGCGTGGCGCTCTCGGTGCAGTCGCAGCCCTGGCTGGTGGAGCACACCCTCTCGGACACCGCGGTGCTGCCGGCGTCGGCGCTGGTCGACGCGGCGGTCAGAGCCGGTGGCGAGGTCGGCAGCCCGGTCCTGGAGGAGCTGGCCGTCACGGCCCACCTCGCGGTGCCGGACTCCGGTGAGGTACCGCTCCAGGTGCGGGTCGGCGCGCCGGACGACACGGGCCGCCGACCGGTCACCGTCCACGCCCGGCCCGACGCGGACGCCGCCGAGTGGATGAAGGTGGCCACCGGAACGCTCCGCGAGGAGGACGGCGCGAGCGCCGTCCCGGCGCCGGCCCCCGAGGCCCTCGCCCGGGCCGTCGAGGTCCGCCTCCCCGAGGAGTTCGCCGCTGACCCCGGGAACTTCGGCGTCCACCCGCTGCTCCTGCAGGGCGCCCTGGCCTCGGACGCCGGGGCGGACGCGGCTCCCGCCGCCCCGCGCCTCGCCGTGCGGTGGCGCGGCGTACGGCTCCACACCCCCGGCGCCACCTCCGTGCGCGCCCTGCTCACCCCGCTGGCCGACGGAGCCGTCTCCGTGCTGCTCACGGACGCGGACGGCGTGCCGGTGGCGACCGTCGAGTCGGTGGTCCGGCGCGCGGCCGCCCCCGCCGACCTCGTCGGCGCCCCCGGCCCTCTGCGCGCACTGCACCGGCTCACCTGGACCCCGCTGCCCTCCCGGCAGCCGGACCGCCCCGCGCCCTGGGCGACCCTGGGCGGCATACCGGACGGGGAGCCCGGCGTCCCGCACTACGCGGACCTCGCGGCCGCCGGCCGGGCGGTGGCAGCCGGTGCGCCCGCGCCCGTCCTCCTCGTCCACCTGGAGGCCGCGGCGCGGGACGAGGGCGCTGCCGACGGCGATGTCCTCGTCCGCGTGCACGAGAGCACCCGGGCCGCGCTGGCCCTGCTGCGCGAGTGGCTGGCCGATGAGCGGCTGGCCGATTCCCGGCTGGTGCTCGTCACCCGGGGCGCGGCGGCCGCGGCCGAGTCGGACGAGCTCCGCCTCGACGCGGCGGCGCTCTGGGGCCTGGTCCGCTCCGCGCAGGCGGAGAACCCGGACCGCATCGTGCTCGTCGACGCCGACACGGAGCGGGTGGCCGCGCAGGCCCTGTCCGCCCTGCTCGCCTCGGACGAACCCCAGGCCGCGGTACGGGAGGGCCGGATCCTGGTTCCCCGGCTGAGCCGGGTCGCCCCCGACGCCGTACGGCGCGGCCCGGACCCGGTCTGGCGGCCGGCGGGCACCGTCCTGGTCACCGGCGGTACGGGCGCCCTGGGCGCGGCGGTCGCCCGCCACCTCGTCGCCGAGCACGGGGTCTCCCACCTGCTGCTGGCGAGCCGCCGCGGCGAGCGGTCCCCCGGCGCCGACCTGCTGCGCGAGGAGCTCACCGCCCTCGGCGCGACGGTGCGCTTCGCGGCCGTCGACGTCGCCGACCGCGACGCCGTCCAGGCACTGCTGTCCGAGGTGCCCGCCGAGCACCCGTTGACCGGTGTCGTCCACGCGGCGGGCGTCCTGGACAACGACCTGGTCCCCTCGATGACCGACGCGCAGGTGCGTTCGGTGCTGCGGGCCAAGGCGGACTCCGCCTGGCACCTGCACGAGTTGACCCGCGACCACGACCTGTCGGCCTTTGTGCTGTTCTCCTCGCTCGTCGGTGTGTTCGGCGGGCCCGGTCAGGCCAACTACGCCGCGGCCGCCGCCTTCCTGGACGCGCTGGCGCTCCGGCGGACGGCACGGGGACTGCCCGCGACCTCGCTGGCATGGGGCCTGTGGGACGTGGCGGGCGGGATCAACGCGGGGCTGACCGACACCGACCGGTCCCGGTTCGCCCGCGACGGCTTCGTCCCGGTCGCGGCGCAGGAGGGGCTGGAGCTGTTCGACGCCGCGCTCACCGTGGAGGCCGGCGCGCTGACCGCCACGCCGTTCGACCTGGCGGCCGTACGCGCCGGCGACCGTATCCCGCCGCTCCTGCGGGGGCTGGCCGGGGTGGGGACCCGCAGGACGGCGCGGACCGACGCCACCGGGGGCCTCCCGCTCGCCGCGCGGCTCGCCGACCTGGCCGGCGCCGAGCGGCAGGAGTTCGTACTCGACCTGGTGCGCGGCGAGGTGGCGGTCGTGCTCGGCTTCCGCGACGCGGCGGCCGTCGACGCCCAGCGGCCGTTCCAGGAGCTGGGCTTCGACTCGCTCACCGCCGTGCAGCTGCGCAACCGGCTGGGGGCCGTGAGCGGCGCCCGGCTGCCGGCGACCGTGGTGTTCGACCACCCGACGCCGGCCGCGCTCGCCGACTTCCTGCTCGCCGCCGTCGCGCCGGCCGACGGGGCCGCACCGCAGTCCCCGGTCCTCGCCGAACTGGACAAGCTGGAGGACGTCCTGTCGGCGGCTACGGACGACGACGGGGACCGCGCCCACATCACCGTCCGGCTCCAGACCATCCTCTCGCGGTGGATGGAGGCATGGGGAACACCCGGCGAGACGGAGCCGGCGGGGTCCCTGGAGTCGGCCTCGACCGCGGAGCTCCTCGACTTCATCGACAACGAACTCGGCCGGGCCAGCAACTGATGTCCCGCACTGCCGCCACGAGAAGGATATGAGTCGCCCCATGGCAGATGAGAAGAAGCTGGCCGACTACCTGAAATGGGTCACGGCCGACCTCCAGAAGGCCCGCCACCGCATCGCGGAGCTGGAGTCCGGGAGAGAGGAGCCCGTCGCCATCGTCGGGATGGCCTGCCGCTATCCCGGCGGGGTGTCCTCGCCCGACGACCTGTGGCAGTTGGTCACCGACGGCCGCGACGGCATCTCCGAGTTCCCCACCGACCGCGGCTGGGACCTGGACGGCCTGTACGACGCCGACCCGGACACGCCCGGCACCTCGTACACCCGCGAGGGCGGCTTCCTCGACGGGGCGGCGGAGTTCGACGCCGGCTTCTTCGGGATCTCCCCGCGCGAAGCCGTCTCGATGGACCCCCAGCAGCGGGTCGTGCTCGAATCCGCCTGGGAGACCTTCGAGCAGGCGGGCATCGACCCGACGTCGCTCCAGGCCGCCCGGGTCGGCGTCTTCGTCGGCGCCGTGGACCAGACGTACCTCGGACTCCAGGGGCCCGCCGAGCTGGAGGGCTACCTGATGACGGGCAAGCTCAGCAGCGTGGTGTCCGGCCGCGTCTCGTACGCGTTCGGCTTCGAGGGTCCCGCGATCACGGTCGACACGGCGTGCTCGTCGTCCCTGGTCGCCCTGCACCTCGCGGCGCAGTCCGTGCGCAGGGGCGAGTCGAGCCTGGCCCTCGCTGGCGGCGTGACGATCAGCGGCACGCCCGGCGGGTTCGTCGACTTCTCCCGGCAGCGCGGTCTGGCCACCGACGGCCGGTGCAAGTCCTTCGCCGGCGCGGCCGACGGCACCAGCTGGTCCGAGGGCGTGGGCCTGCTGCTGATCGAGCGGCTGTCCGACGCCGTGAAGAACGGGCACCGCGTCCTCGCCGTGCTGCGGGCGTCGGCCGTCAACCAGGACGGCGCGTCCAACGGGCTCACCGCACCCAACGGCCCGTCCCAGGAACGGGTGATCCGCCAGGCCCTCGCCGAGGCCCGGCTGGACGCGTCCGACGTGGACGCGGTCGAGGCACACGGCACCGGCACCCGGCTCGGCGACCCCATCGAGGCCCAGGCCCTGCTGGCCACCTACGGCGCGGCGCACCCGCCGGAGCGCCCGCTGTGGCTGGGTTCGCTGAAGTCCAACATCGGGCACTCCGTCGCGGCGGCCGGCGTCGGCGGCGTGATCAAAATGGTCCAGGCGATCCGCCACGGCGTGCTGCCCAAGACCCTGCACGTGGACGAGCCGACGCCGCTGGTCGACTGGTCGGCGGGAGCGGTGGAGCTGCTCACCGAGCAGCGGGCCTGGCCGCGTACGGACCGCCCGCGCCGGGCGGCGGTCTCCGCGTTCGGGGTGAGCGGTACGAACGCGCACGTGATCCTGGAGCAGGCCCCCGAGGCCGAACCGGAGGCGGCCGGGGCGGCCGCTCCCGCGGCGGAGCTGCCGGCCCTGCCGTGGATCCTGTCGGCCCGGAGCGCGGACGCCCTGCGCGCCCAGGCCCGCGGCCTGCTCGCCCACGTCGAGCGGAACCCGGACCTCGCGGCGCGGGACATCGCGTACGCGCTGGCGACGACCCGGGCCCCACTGGAGCACCGCGCCTCGGTGGTGGGCACGGACGCCGGCTCGCTGCTGGCGGGGCTGCGCTCCCTCGCCCTGGACGAGCCCGGAACCGCCGCGGCCACCGGGGTCGCCAGGACGGGCAAGTCGGGCTTCCTGTTCACCGGGCAGGGCAGCCAGCGGGTGGCGATGGGCCTGGAACTGCGGGCGGCTTTCCCGGTGTTCGCCGAGGCCTTCGACGCGGTGTGCGCCGAGGTCGACCCGCACCTGGACCGTCCCCTGCGGGAGGTCATCGAAACCGGGGACCGGCTGCACGAGACGGGCTACGCGCAGCCCGCGCTGTTCGCGGTCGAGGTGGCGCTGTTCCGGCTCGCCGAGTCGTGGGGGGTGCGCCCGGACTTCCTCGTCGGCCACTCGGTCGGCGAGCTGGCCGCCGCGCACGTGGCGGGCGTCCTGACGCTCGCCGACGCGGCGGCGGTGGTCAGCGCCCGGGGCAGGCTGATGCAGGCGTTGCCGGCGGGAGGGGCCATGGCGGCCCTGCACGCCACGGCCGAGGAGGTACAGCCCCTGGTCGACGCCCGTACGGGTGCCGTCGGCATCGCCGCGGTCAACGGCCCCTCCTCGACCGTGGTGTCCGGCGACGAGGACGCGGTCGCCGAGATCACCGCGACCGTCCGCGGATGGGGGCGCGCGACCAAGCGGCTGTCGGTCAGCCACGCGTTCCACTCACCCCTGATGGAGCCGATGCTGGAGGAGTTCGGGCGCGTCGTGCGCGGTGTCACGCTGAGCGCCCCGACCGTCCCCATCGTGTCCACCGTCACCGGATCCCTCGCCACCGAGGAGCAGTTGCGCTCCCCGGAGTACTGGATCGACCAGGTGCGCCGGCCGGTCCGCTTCCTCGACGCGGTCCGCACCCTCGCCGACCAGCACGTGAGCGCCACGCTGGAGCTCGGACCCGCCGGGGTGCTCTCGGCGATGGTCGAGGACTGCGTCGCCGACCGGTGGCCTGTCCTGGCGGTCGCCGCGGTGCGCTCGGGGATGCCCGAACCGCTGGCCGCGGTCACCGCCCTGGGCCGCCTGTGGAGCGCCGGCGTCCGGGTCGACTGGCGGTCGTTCTTCGCCCCCGCGCGGCCCCGGCCGGTGAGCCTGCCCACGTACGCGTTCCAGCGCGAGCGGTACTGGGTGGAGTCCGCGGCCCCGGCCGGCGGGGCGGGCCGCGGTGCGTCGGCGGCCGACCACCCGCTGCTGGAGTCGGCGGTCGAGGTGGCCGGGCGGGACGAGATGGTCTTCACCGGCCGGCTGTCGCCGCGGTCCCAGCCGTGGCTCGCCGGGCACGCCCTGTTCGGCGCCCCGGTGCTGCCGGGGTCCGCGCTGCTGGACATGCTGGTCCGGGCGGGCGACGAGCTCGGGTGCACCGTCGTGGACGAACTGGTGGTGCGGCAGCCGGTCGTCCTGCCCGAGCGGGGGCGCCTCAAGGTCCAGATCGTCGTCGGCGCGGCGGACGGGAGCGGCCGTCGCGTGTTCACCGTGCACACGGGAGCCGACGAGGAGCACCCCGCGTGGACCGTGAGCGCGTCCGGCGCGCTGAGCCCCGGCGGGCGCGAGGCCGCGTTCGAGTCCGGCGCGTGGCCGCCCCCGGGCGCGGAGGCGCTGGACCCGGTGTACGAGCGCCGCGCGGCGGCCGGCTTCTCCGCCGGGCCCGCGTTCGAGGGCCTGACCGCGCTCTGGCGCCGGGAAGGCGAGCTGTTCGCGGAGGTCCGGCTGCCCGAGGGCACCCCGGTCGACGGGTTCGGGCTGCATCCCGCGCTGCTGGACGCCGCGGTGCAGGGCGCCGTGCTCGCCGCGGGCCGGTCGGGGGTCGTCGCGCACTGGCGCGGATTCCGGCTGCACGCGGTGGGGGCGTCCTCGGTCCGGGCGCGCATCACCCCGGAGCCCGACGGCGCGCTGACGGTGCGCCTGACCGACCTGTCCGGCCGGCCGGTCGCGTCCATCGCCGCCGCCGTCACCCGGCCGGTGGACGAGCAGGACATCGCCTCGGCCCGGTCGCGTCCGCAGGACTCCCTGTTCCAGGTCGCCTGGAACCCGGTCACCGTGGCGGAGCGGAGCGAGGGCGCCGCCTGGGCGGTGCTGGAGAGCGGCGCCGACGGCGAAAGCCACCTGCCCGGGGTGCGGTTCGCCGACGCGGGGGCTGCCCTGGAGTCGCCCGCCGCGTTCGACGCCCTGCTCGCCCCGTTCGTGTACGCGCCGGGCGGCGACGTGGCGGCCCGGGCGCACCAGGCCGCGCGGCGTGCGCTGGAACTGGCCCGGACCTGGCCCTCGGACGAGCGGTCCGCCGACACCCCGCTGGTCGTGGTGACACGGGGGGCGGTGTCCACGGGCCGGGGCGCGGACCGGGACGCCGGCGTGTCCGATCTCGTCGCCGCACCGGTCTGGGGGCTGCTGCGCTCGGCGCAGTCGGAGATGCCCGGCCGGATCGTGCTGGTCGACCTGGACGACGATCCGGCGTCGGCGGCGGCGCTGCCCGCCGTCCTCGCGTCCGGCGAGCCGCAGGCCGCGGTGCGCGCCGGCGCGGTGTTCGTCCCCCGGCTCGCCCGGCTCGCGGCCCCCGAACCGGATCCCGAGCCGGCGCCAGGCCCCTGGCGGCGCGGCGGCACCGTACTGGTCACGGGCGGTACGGGCGCGCTCGGCGCGCTGTTCGCCCGCCACCTCGTGCGCACGCACGGCGTCTCCCAGCTGCTGCTCGTCAGCCGCAGCGGACCGGCGGCCCCGGGCGCGGAGGAACTCGCCGGCGAGCTCGCCGAACTGGGCGCCAAGGTGACGGTGACCGCCTGCGACATCGCCGACCGCGAGGCCCTCGCCGCACTGCTGGCCGCCATCCCCGCCGAGCACCCGCTCACCGGGGTCGTGCACACCGCGGGTGTGCTCGACGACGGGCTGATCACGGTCCTGGGCCCGGACCGGCTCGCGGCCGTACTGCGTCCCAAGGTGGACGCGGCGTGGAACCTGCACGAGCTCACACGGGACCACGACCTGTCGGCCTTCGTCCTGTTCTCCTCCATCGCGGGTGTCGTGGGCGGCCCCGGCCAGGCCAACTACGCCGCGGCCAACAGCTTCCTCGACGCGCTCGCGGAGCACCGCGCCGCGCAGGGGCTCCCGGCCACCTCCCTCGCCTGGGGCCTGTGGACCGCCGCCGGCGGCATGGGCGGCGGGCTCGGCGAGGCGGACCTCAAGCGCATCGCCCGCACGGGCATGCTGCCGGTCACCGAGGAGGCGGGGCCGGGACTGATGGACAGCGCGCTGCGGCTCGACCGGGCGGCCGTCGTGGCCTCCCCCCTCGACCTGGCGGCGCTGCGGGCCCGGGGCGGGCAGGTGCCGCTCGTGTTCGGCGCCCTGGCGCGCACGACGCGGCGCCACGTGGCGCAGGACAGCGTCGCCGAGGCCGTCTCCCTGGAACAGCGCCTGGCGGGGCTGTCCGGGGAGCGGCAGCGGGAGGCGGTCCTCGACTTCGTCCGCGCCGAGGTCGCCCTGGTCCTCGGCCACGCCGACGCGAGCGCGATCGAAGCCGACCGCCTCTTCTCCGAACTCGGTTTCGACTCCCTGATATCCGTCGAACTGCGCAACCGGTTGGGCGCCTCGACGGGTGTGCGGCTGTCGGCCTCGGTGGTCTTCGAACACCCGACGCCCGCCGCGCTGACCGAGCACCTGTGCTCCCTGCTCCTGGCCGCGACGCCCGGGGACGCCGCCGCGGGACCCGCCGCGGTGGACTTCCCCGCGGAGGTCCACCTCCCCGACGACGTGCGGGCGGCCGACACCGTCAGCCTCGTGGCCGCCGACCCCCGCGAGGTGCTGCTGACCGGCGCCAGCGGCTTCCTCGGCGCGTTCCTGCTGCGCGACGTGATGCGGTCGACCACGGCCCGCGTGCACTGCCTGGTGCGCGGGGCCGACGAGGCCGACGCCGCGCGCCGGCTGCGCGAGAACCTCGCCTGGTACCAGGTCATCGACGAGGTCGACCTGGACCGGGTCTCGGTGGTCGTCGGCGATCTCAGCGCGCCGCTGCTGGGACTGGCCGAGAACCGGTTCGACGACCTGGCGCGCCGCGTCGACGTGGTCTACCACGCCGGTGCGACGGTGAGTTGGCTGCGCCCGTACACCGAGCTCCGCCAGGCCAACGTGGGCGGTACGCGCGAAGTGCTGCGGCTCGCGGCCCGGCACCGGACCGTGCCCGTGCACTACGTGTCGACGACGGGTGTCTTCCCCGAGCCCGCCGGCGAGGGGGAGCCCGTACCGGTCGGGCCGAACGAGCCGACCGGTCCCGCCGCATCCCTGTGGAACGGCTACCTGCAGAGCAAGTGGGTGGCCGAGCAGACCATCGAACTCGCACGGGAGCGGGGCATCCCCGTCTCGATGTACCGGGTCGACGTGGTCTGCGGCGACCGCGGCACGGGTGCCTGCCAGACGCGGGACTTCGTCTGGTTGAGCCTCAAGGGCCTGCTGCAGGCCGGCGCCGTGCCGGACCGGCTCGCCGGGGTGTTCCACATGGTCCCGGTGGACTACGTCAGCGGGGCGATCGTGAACCTCTCGTCGCGGGAGGAGACCGCGAACCGGACCTTCCACCTCTACAACGAGCAGACGCAGGCCTTCGCGGACTTCGTCGGCCACCTGAGGGCCTTCGGGTACGAGCTGCCCGAGCTGGAGTGGGACGCGTGGCGGGAGCTGGTGCGGGCCGACCGCGACAACGCGCTCACCCCGCTGCTCGACGCCTTCGAGGCCATCATGGCCGGCGACGGCCGGGCGACCTATCCGCCGATGGACGTGACGGAGACCGAGCTCGCACTGGCCGGAACGGGGATCGAGTGCCCGGAGATCGGCCGCGAGCTGTTCGAGAACTACGTGGATTTCTTCGTAACGGGCGGCTACTTCCCGAAGGCCGGCGGATGAGCCGCACCGGGTCGCGTCAGTCGGCCCGATCGACACAAGGAGAGACGACTACCGTGGCGAATGCTGATCGAAACCGGGCGATCGTGCTGGGAGCGAGCATGGCGGGGCTGCTGGCGGCCCGTGTCCTCGCGGACGCGTACACCGACGTGGTGGTCGTGGACCGGGACGACCTCGGGGACCACGACTGCTCGGGCGCGCACGACTGCCCGCGGCGGGGCGTCCCCCAGGGGCAGCACGTGCACGCCCTGCTGGCGCGGGGCCGGCACATCATGGAGGAGCTGCTCCCCGGCCTCACCGACGAGCTGATCGCCACCGGAGCCGTGGCGGGCGACGTCACCGGCAACGTCCGCTGGCTGATGGACGGGCAGCTCATGCCGAAGCCCCACTCGGACATGCTGCTGCTCTCCATGAGCCGGCCGCACCTGGAACAGGCCGTACGGCGCCGGGTGCGCGCCCTGCCGAACGTGACGTTCCTCGACCGGCACGACATAGCCGGCCTGCTGACCTCGCAGGACAACGCCGAGGTCACCGGGGTGACCGTGGCGCACGACGGCGCCGAGCGCGCCCTCGCGGCGGACCTGGTCGTCGACGCCACCGGGCGGCGCTCGCGCACCCCGGCATGGCTGAAGGAGCTCGGCTACCCCGCCCTCGCGGAGGACCAGCAGAAGATCAGCGTGGGGTACGCCACGCAGTACTTCCGGCTGTCGCCCGACCAGATGAAGGACGAGATCTCCATCGACGTGGTGGCCTCGCCGACCACGCCGCGCGGTGCCATCTGCGCCAGGATCGAGGGGGGCCGCGCCGTGGTGACGGCGTACGGCATCCTCGGCGCCTACCCGCCCAACGACTCCGAGGGGTTCCTCGACTTCCTCAAGTCGCTGTCCGCGCCGGACATCTACGAGACGGTACGGGAGCACGAGCCGCTGGCCGACCCGATCGCGTACCGCTTCCCGGCCAACCTGCTCCGCCGGTACGAGCGCATGGCCTCCTTCCCCGCCGGGCTGCTCGTCCTCGGCGACGCGGTGTGCAGCTTCAACCCGGTCTACGGCCAGGGCATGACCGTCGCCGCGCTGGGCGCGACCGTCCTGCGCGACCACGTGTCCCGGGCGGGTGCGCCGGACGCCGCGGCCTACTTCGCGGACCTCGCGGAGCGGGCCGTGGACAACGTGTGGTCCATGACCACGGGCGCGGACCTCGCCTTCCCGGGTGTCGAGGGCGAGCGCACCGAGGAGCTGCTGGAGGAGCAGGCGTACATCGACAGCCTGCTCCAGGCGGCGACGCGGGACCACTCGCTGCTGACCGCGTACGCCCGGGTCGTCTTCCTGGTCGATCCGCCGTCCGCGCTCGCCGCGCCGGAGGTCCAGGCGGCCGTGCTGGCGGCGTCGGATCCGGCCGCGGCCGCGCAGGACGGGGCGCGGTGACCGAGGCAGCCCGAAGCGGAGCCGGACTCCGGCTGATGTGAGGCCGGTTTCCGCCCACTTCACCAGCGGGCGGTCCGGCTCCGGTCTCAGCCCGGTCATTGCCGGCTCTACCGCGCTGACCGGCGGCGATTACTCCTTGATGGATGTCCGATGACGGACGGTCAGTACCGTGGGACGTACCGAAATGCGGTCCGATGCCCAACGATGGACAAAGAAACGGAGCGGCTCACCATGGCCAGCGACACCAACGCCCGCTATCTGGCGGGCGACATCGAAAAGCACCAGGAACTGTTCGGCGAGGCGTTCAACTCCGGTGACGTGGACGCGGTCAACGCCATGTACACCGAGGACGCGGTCGGCGTGTGGGACCCGGGCCGGCCGCTGGCCGGCCAGGCCCGGCGGGACAAGGTCAAGGACTTCATGTCCTACGGTCCGACGGTCGAGGCGGAGGTGCTCCAGTCGATCGTCAACGGGGACACCGCGATGCTGGTCGTGAAGTGGTCCATGGAGACCACGTCCCCCGAGGGCAAGCCCGAGCACCTGGAGGGCACCGCCATCGACGTCCTGCACCGCGGGGAGGACGGCAACTGGCGCTACGTCATCGACAACCCCTACGGCGCCAGCGGTCCCTACGGCGCCGAGGGCTGAGGAATTCGTGTCAGCCGCTCCGGCGCCGCGCCGGGGCGGCGGCTCCGAAGGACTGCCGGTAGTCGGTGGGGGTGACGCCCACGTGCAGGGTGAAGTGGCGGCGCAGGTTGGCCGCCGTACCCAGACCGCTGTGCTCGCTGATCCGCTCGATCGGCAGGTCGGTGGTCTCCAGCAGGGACTGGGCGCGGACCAGGCGCTGGTTGAGCAGCCACTTCAGCGGGGTCGTCCCGGTGACGGCCTGCAGCCGGCGGAAGAAGGTCCGCGTGCTCAGCCCGGCGTACTTGGCCATCTCCTCGACCGTCAGCGGCTCGTCGAGGTGCTGGGCGGCCCAGTCCAGTACGGGTCCGAGGCCGTCGTCGTCGGTGACGGGGACGGACAGGTCCACGAACTGGGACTGGCCGCCGGGACGGTGGCCCGACACCACCATCCTGCGGGCCAGTTGGTTGGCCACGTGGGCACCGAGATCACGTCGTACGAGGTGCAGGCAGAGATCCATGCCGGCGGACATGCCGGCGCTGGTGAGGACGTCGCCCTCGTCGATGTACAGCACCGCCTCGTCGACCTCCACCCGGGGGTAGCGCTTCGCGAGGTCCGCCGTGTTCGTCCAGTGCGCGGTGGCCCGGCGGCCGTCGAGGAGGCCGGCTTCGGCGAGCGCGAACGCCCCTGTGCACAGGGACACCATGCGCGCGCCGTTGCGGGCCGCCTGGCGCAGGGCGTCGATGAACGCGGCGGGGAGCGCCTCGCCGCGGGAGACGACCCCGTCGGGGACGGACGGGACGATCACGGTGTCCGCGGTGACGAGTTCGTCCAGCCCGTGCTCGGTGCGTACGGAGAATCCTCGCGCCCCGGCGGCGGGGGGCTCGGAGACGGAGCACAGCAGCAAGTCGTACCAGGGGTCGGCGAGATCCGGCTGGGGATGGCCGAACACCGCGTAGGCGATGGCCGCCTCGTAGACCTCGCACACCTGCATATCCGTGTCGTTGATGATCGCTATCGCGACAGACCCAGGACTCATGGCGCGAGTCTATGGCAGGAATTTTTCGACATGGGGCACTACTGCCACTGTCGACGCCCACTCGGTCGGTGCGATCGTGCCGGTACAGCAGATCGGCCATCGCCGCGACGCCAGATTTCACAGTGAACTGAACGGGAGTACGTAGTGACGAACACCAATGCGGCCCAGGCGCCGGTGACGGTCGTCGGTCTCGGACTGATGGGCCAGGCCCTGGCTTCTGCTTTCACCAAGAACGGTCACCCCACCACGGTGTGGAACCGCACGGCCGCGAAGGCCGAGCCGGTCGTCGCCCAGGGCGCCACCCTCGCCGGTTCGGTCGAGGACGCCATCGCGGCGAGCCCGCTCGTCGTCGTCTGCGTCTCGGACTACACCGCCGTGCGCGGACTCCTGGACCCGCTGGCCGGCGCCCTCAAGGGCAAGGTCCTGGTCAACCTGACGACCGGTACCTCCACGCAGGCCCGTGAGACCGCCGCCTGGGCGGCGCAGCACGAGGTCGTCTACCTCGACGGTGCGATCATGGCCATCCCGCCGGACATCGCCACCGACGCCGCCGTCCTGCTCTACAGCGGCCCGAAGGAGGCCTTCGAGGCCCACGAGGCCACCCTGGGCAGCCTCGGCGCCGCGGGCACCACGTACCTCGACAGCGACCACGGCCTGTCCGCGCTCTACGACATGTCGCTGCTCGGCATCATGTGGGGCATCCTCAACGGCTTCCTGCAGGGCGCCGCCCTGCTCGGCACCGCCAAGGTGAAGGCCACGACCTTCGCCCCGCTGGCGAACACGATGATCAACGTGGTCACCGAGTACGTCACCGCCTACGCGCCCCAGATCGACGAGGGCAAGTACCCGGCCGACGACGCCACCATGACGGTCCACCAGGAGGCGCTGGAGCACCTCGCCGAGGAGAGCGAGACCCTCGGCATCAACTCCGAGCTGCCGCGCTTCTTCAAGGCCCTGACCGACCGCGCGGTGGCCGACGGCCACGCCGGCAGCAGCTACGCCGCGCTGATCGAGCAGTTCCGCAAGCCCAACGCGTGACCTGACCGGCTCCGCACCGCACGTCCGCCGCCGGGGAACGGCCCACCGTTCCCCGCGGCGTCCGCGCCGCGCCGTTCCGAGGCCTCATACCGGCCCCGGGGCGGCGCGGCGTCGTTGTGCCCCGCGCGTCGGAACAAAGATCTCACTGCTCCCTCCCCGGCGCCCACGCGGCGCGATTACCGGTCCGATTCCCCACAGGGACTGGAATTACCCGGGTGTGACTGGAAATCGCCGTTGCTCGGCTACGTTGAGGCCGCGCTTTCCGGACCGCACCGCGATCCCCGTTCGGACGCGGTGAAAGTCATTGGCCTCTCGACATTCCGTCGGGCCAAGGAAGTGCGCGGTATTTCGCGCCGGCGACACACCAAGGAGAATCGTGAGAAGTACGACCGATCGCGGCCCGATATCAGCGACCGCGAACGCGGCTTCCGCACCACACGGGACCGCGACGCACCTACCGCGTCGCACGCTCCTGAAGGCGGCGGGTACCGCCACCCTCGCCGCCGCCGCGGGCCTGGCCGTCGCCGGCCCCGCCGCCGCCGAGGGACGCCGCGACTACGACGTCATCGTCGTCGGCGCCGGCCTGGCCGGTGTCACGGCCGCCCGTGAACTGCGGGCGCAGGGCAAGCGGGTCCTCCTGCTGGAGGCCCGCGACCGCATCGGCGGGCGCACCTGGACCGACACCTTCCGCGGCCAGCAGATCGAGCGCGGCGGCACCTGGGTCGACCGCCGCCAGCCCCACGTCTGGCGGGAACTGAACCGCTACCGGATCCCGATCATCGCCGACACCGGCGTCGACCGCGCCATCCTGCCGACCCTGACCGGCTTCCAGGAGTACGACCCGACCGAGGCGTACGAGCGCCAGAACCAGCTGTTCACCCCGTTCTTCGACGGTGCGACGCAGGCCTTCGACCGGCCCTACGAACCGTTCCACCAGGAGGCCCTGGTCCGCGACATGGACCAGTACTCCCTGCGCGACCGGCTCGACCAGCTGAACTACGCGCCTGAGGACGAGATCCGCCTCACGAGCACGACCTCGCTGTTCGGCGGGTCCAGCCGGCGCGGCGCGTTCAGCCACCTCGCCCAGTGGTGGGCCCTGGCCGGGGGGACCTTCGAGGAGTTCCACGGCCTGAACACCTTCCGCCCCCAGACCGGCACGATCTCCCTGGTACAGGCCATCCTCAAGGACGCCGCGCCGACCCTCAAGCTCAACTCGCCGGTCGCGTCCGTGGTCCAGAAGGGCGGCCGGGCCCGCGTCACCACCCGGAGCGGGGCGGAGTACCAGGCCGCCGAGGTCATCATGGCCGTGCCCGTCAACGTGTGGAAGACGATCCAGTTCGACCCGCCGCTGCCCGAGTCCCACCGGCTGGCGTCGGGCCAGGGCTTCGGCGTGCCGCACGAGAAGAAGCTGTGGCTCACCCTGCGCCGGCCGGCCGACCGCTTCATCGCGGAGGCCCCGGAGGGCTACCCGATCTGCATCATGGGCCGGCTCAACGAGGGCCAGGACGTCGTGGCGTTCAGCGTGAAGGACAGCTTCGACGTCTCCAGCCGGGCCCAGGTCGACGCCGCGGTGAAGCAGATCATCCCGGACGCCGAGCTGGTCGACTACACCGCCACCGACTGGCACACCGACGAGTTCGCGCTGGGCGTCGGCGTCTTCCGCCAGCCGTTCCAGCTCACGCGCCTGCACCGCGACATCAACCGCCCGTTCGGCCGCGTCAAGTTCGCCGGCGGGGACATCGCCGACGGCTGGAGCGGTTACATGGACGGCGCCATCGAGTCCGGTCTGCGGGTCGCCGGCTCCCCCACCCTGAACACCCCCGCGCCCGCCGTCGCGGCGGGCGCGGCCGGATTCGCGGTCCCGCCGGGCAACCGGCGGCACAACCGCTCGCTCCGCTCC
>NZ_JBHXRU010000062.1:0-17255 GCF_042716255.1 Streptomyces sp. NPDC058662
CCAGATGTGGAAGCCCGGTAACGGGTGAAGCTGACTGGTACTAATAGGCCGAGGGCTTGTCCTCAGTTGCTCGCGTCCACTGTGTTAGTTCTGAAATAACGAACAGCTGTGTCCATGCCAGCGTTCAAATTTTCATAGTGTTTCGGTGGTCATAGCGTTAGGGAAACGCCCGGTTACATTTCGAACCCGGAAGCTAAGCCTTTCAGCGCCGATGGTACTGCAGGGGGGACCCTGTGGGAGAGTAGGACGCCGCCGAACAACCCGCCCTTTTAGCTCAGTCGGTAGAGCGTCTCCATGGTAAGGAGAAGGTCAACGGTTCGATTCCGTTAAAGGGCTCTGACAAGAAAGGCCCCCGCCTCATGGCGGGGGCCTTTCTGCGTTTCAGGGCCGATGCGCCGACTCCACCCGCCGCCGGTGGGATCGGAGCGGGTGGCGGCGGGGTGAGCCCGGGAGGGCGTTCGGGACTACTCGCCCTCGCGGGGCTGCGGGACACGGAAGGCGAGGATGGCCATGTCGTCCGAGGCGGGTTCCGCGGCGAAGCGCTCCACCGTGCGCAGGATGCGCGAGGCGACCGCGCCCGCGGTGAGGCCGGTGCACGTGGTGAGGACCTCGGCCAGGCCGTCGTCGCCGAGCATGCGGCTGCCCTCGCGGCGTTCGGTCACACCGTCCGTGACGCACAGCAGGACGTCGCCCGGGTCGAGGGTCATCGTCTGCTCGAAGAGCTCCAGGTCGTCGATCACGCCCAGCAGGGGCTGCGGGTCCGCCGCCGGGGTGACCTCGCCGTTCGTGCGGAGGCGCAGCGGCAGCGGGTGACCGGCGCAGACGACCTTCATCCGGGCGCTGCCGTCGGCCTGGGGGTGCAGCTCGCCGTAGAGAAGGGTGAGGAAGCGGCTGCGGGCGCCCTCGTCGAGGATGGCCGCGTTGAGGCGCTCCAGCACGGCCGGCCCGCCCAGGCCCTCGCGGGCCAGGAGGCGCAGGGCGTGCCGGGCGAGGCCGGTGACGGCGGCCGCTTCGGGGCCCGTACCGCAGACGTCACCGATGGCGAAGCCGTACACCCCCTCGCGGATCGGGAAGACGTCGTAGAAGTCGCCGCCCACCTCGTTGCCCTCGCCGGCGGCGCGGTAGATGACCTCGACCTCCATGCCCGGGACCGCGGGCGAGCCCTGCGGCAGCAGGCTGCGCTGGAGGGAGCGGCTGATCGCGGTGCGCTCGGAGTAGAGGCGGGCGTTGTCGAGGGCGAGCGCGGCGCGGCGGGAGAGGTCCTCCGCGAGTTCGAGGATCTCCTGGCGGAAGTGCTCCTCGCTCGGCTTGCCCAGGGTCAGGAGGCCGATCACGCGGTTGCGGGCGAGCAGGGGCAGCACGACCGTCTCGCCGCCGACCGCCAGGGCCGTCTCCGGCCAGGGGCGGGCGCCGGCCTCGCGGACCGGCTCGGGCGGGCTGACCCGGGAGAGCAGGGCCTTGAGCCCGTCGATGCGTTCCTCGTCCTCGTGCAGGACGTAGGAGAGGTACGGGTCGGACGACTGGTCGGCGATGGTGTAGACGGCGCACCAGGTGGCCAGCGTGGGGACCGTCATCTGGGCCATGAGGGCCAGGGTCTGGTCTCGGTCGAGGGTGCCGGCCAGCAGG
Source organism: Streptomyces sp. NPDC058662 (assembly GCF_042716255.1). Classification (NCBI taxonomy): domain Bacteria; kingdom Bacillati; phylum Actinomycetota; class Actinomycetes; order Kitasatosporales; family Streptomycetaceae; genus Streptomyces; species Streptomyces sp. NPDC058662. Next base: position 1,627 of record NZ_JBHXRU010000062.1, read on the forward strand.
TCGGAGGCCTCCACGAGGAAGGAGAGCGAGCCCCGGCGCAGCCGCTCCAGCTCGCCCAGGCGGGCCGACTCGACGGCGAGGGCGATCCGGTCGGCGGCGAACTGGAGGTGCAGGGCCTCCTCGTTCGTGTAGCGGCCGGGGGTCTCGGCGGCGACGCCGAGGGAGCCGGTGAGCCGGCCCTCCACCTTGAGCGGCACGGTGACCACGGAGCGCATGCCGGTGTTCTCCAGGAGCGGGACCGCTCCGGAGACGGCGGCGAGGTCGTCGTGGACGGCGGGCATCCGGGCGGAGCCGTAGCGGTTGGTGCCGGCCTCGACGGGGACGCGGGCGAAGCGCTGGCGGGTGGAGGGCAGGCCGGTCGTGGCCCGTACCTCCAGCTCGGTCTCGTCGTCGGTGGCCAGCAGCAGGAAGGCGGCGTCGGCGTCGAGGAGGTCCCGGGCCCGCTCGACGGTGCGCTGCAGGAGGCCGTCGAGGTCGTCGGGAGCGGGGGAGCCGATGAACACCTCGAAGGGGTCCGCGGCGCGTGGCTCGGTGAGGTGCCCGTCGGAGGCGGGGACCCGTGCGGGGGTCTGGAGCAGGGCGCGCTCGTCGTCGTGGACGAGGAGGCAGACGATCGACGGTTCGCCGTGGGCGTCGCGTACCCGCAGGTGGGAGGCGTAGACGGGGATGACCCGGCCGTCGGCGCCCCGGATGCCGTAGCTGCCCTCCCAGCGGGACAGCCGCAGCGCCTCGGCGATGCCGGTACCGGTGCCGGGGGTCTGCGGCCAGGCGGCCAGCTCGGCGAGCGGGCGGCCCACGGCCTTCTCCGCGGGATGTCCGAAGACGTGCTCGGCGTCGTCGTTCCAGCCGGAGACGGTGCCCGACGCGTCGATCTGCAGGACGGCCACGCGCACCCGGCTGTCGGCGAGGGGGAGCAGCTGGTCGGGGACGACGGGGCCCGAGGACCGGGTACCGACCGGCCGGTCGGGCAGGTCGAGGCGGAACCACACGTGTTTGTGCGCCGCGGTGTACTCGACTCCCCAGCGGGTGGCGAGGGCGGCGCAGAGCATGAGGCCCCGGCCGTTCTCGCGGTCGGGGTCGGCGTACGGCCGCTCGCCCGGCAGCTGGAGGGGGAGCTCGCGCTCGGGGTACCGGTCGGCGACCTCGACCCGTACGCCGTCCTCGGCGCGCAGGCACAGCACCTCGGCGCTGGTGCCGGCGTGCACCACGGCATTGGTGACGAGCTCGCTGGTGAGGACCACCGCGTCGTCGACGATGTCCGCGAAGCCCCAGCCCTGCAGGGTGTCGCGGACGAACGCGCGGGCTGCGGCGACCGAACGCCCGAGGGGATCGAAACTGGCAGCCGCCCGTGCCGTGATCACGATTCTCCTTCGACGCGGTTGGACATCGGGTGCCAGGTTACTTACCTTCACGGTCGGCATGGTGCCCACCTCGGGGAATCCACCCGCAGGGTACGGCGGGTGTGCGATGGTGCCGAAGTGTTATGGCCGGGTTCGGCCAGGGTGAAACACTGGGCAGGCTTGGTGGGCCGGCTCGCGGAGTCCGGTGTCCGGTGGAACAGTGGTCGACCCTTTCGGGAGGGACACGGTGGAGTCTGGCGCAGCGGTGCGGCGTACGGGAACGCGGCCGAAGGGCGGCCGTTCCCGGCGCGGTGGCACGACGGAGGTCGATACCGCGGCCTTGAACCGGCTGCTCACGGCCCTGGTGTCGATGCGGGACGGGAATTTCCGCAAGCGGTTGACGGTGTCCGGCGAGGGCGTGATGGCGGAGATCGCCGCCGTCTACAACGAGGTCGCCGACCGCAATCTCCACCTGACCGGGGAGTTGTCGAGGGTCCGGCGCATGGTGGGCCGCGAGGGCAAGCTCAGCGAACGGCTGGAAACAGGCGCGTGCGAGGGCTCCTGGGCGGCCGCGATCGATGCCTCGAACCAGCTGGTGGACGATCTGGCGCGGCCGGTGTCCGAGGTGGGCCGGGTGCTGTCGGCGGTCGCCGAGGGCGACCTGGACCAGCGGATGGACCTGCGCGCGCAGGCCGCCGAGGGGGCCGGGCATCCGTTGCGCGGGGAGTTCCTCAAGGTCGGGCGCACGGTCAACAACCTGGTCGACCAGCTGTCCGCGTTCACCGACGAGGTGACGCGCGTGGCGCTCGAAGTCGGTACCGAGGGCAAGCTCGGCGGTCAGGCCCAGGTGCGCGGTATGTCCGGTTCCTGGAAGGATCTGACCGACTCCGTCAACACGATGGCGTACCGGCTCACCGCTCAGGTGCGTGACATCGCTCTCGTCACGACGGCGGTGGCCAAGGGCGATCTGTCGCGCAAGGTCACGGTGCACGTGGCCGGCGAGATGCTCCAGCTGAAGAACACCGTGAACACGATGGTGGACCAGCTGTCGTCGTTCTCCTCCGAGGTGACGAGGGTCGCCCGCGAGGTGGGTACCGAGGGTGAGCTGGGCGGCCAGGCGAAGGTGCCCGGGGTCGCCGGTGTGTGGAAGGACCTGACGGACTCGGTCAACACCATGGCCGGGAACCTGACGGCCCAGGTGCGCGGGATCGCGCAGGTGACGACGGCGGTCGCGAACGGCGACCTGTCGCAGAAGGTCCGGGTGAGCGCGCGCGGCGAGGTGGCGCAGCTGGCCGAAACGATCAACCAGATGACCGAGACGCTGCGGACCTTCGCGGACGAGGTCACCCGGGTGGCCAGCGAGGTCGGTGCCAAGGGAACGCTCGGCGGTCAGGCGCAGGTGCCGGGGGCCGCGGGTACGTGGAAGGACCTCACCGACTCGGTGAACACGGTCTTCCGCAACCTCACCACGCAGGTGCGGGACATCGCGACGGTGACGACGGCGGTCGCCAACGGCGATCTGTCGCAGAAGGTCACAGTCGATGTCGCCGGCGAGATGCTGGAGCTGAAGAACACCGTCAACACGATGGTGGACCAGCTCCAGTCCTTCGGTGCGGAAGTGACGCGTGTGGCCCGCGAGGTCGGCGTCGAGGGTGAGCTGGGCGGTCAGGCGCAGGTGCCGGGCGCCGCCGGTACGTGGAAGGACCTCACCGACTCGGTGAACACGGCCTTCCGCAACCTCACCGGACAGGTGCGCAACATCGCGCAGGTGACGACGGCGGTCGCGAACGGCGACCTGTCGCAGAAGGTCACCGTGGACGTCTCCGGCGAGATGCTCCAGCTCAAGAACACCGTGAACACGATGGTGGACCAGCTGTCCTCCTTCGCCGACCAGGTCACGCGGATGGCGCGGGACGTGGGTACGGAGGGACGGCTCGGCGGGCAGGCCCGGGTGGAGGGCGTCTCGGGCACCTGGAAGGAGCTGACCGACTCGGTCAACTTCATGGCCGGGAACCTGACCTCCCAGGTGCGGCAGATCGCCCAGGTGACCACGGCGGTGGCGCGCGGTGACCTGTCGCAGAAGATCGACGTGGACGCCCGGGGCGAGATCCTGGAGTTGAAGAACACCATCAACACGATGGTCGACCAGCTCTCGGCCTTCGCCGAGCAGGTGACCCGGGTGGCGCGCGAGGTGGGTACGGACGGCCGGCTCGGCGGTCAGGCGCAGGTGCCGGGTGTGGCCGGCGTCTGGCGGGACCTGACGGACTCCGTGAACGGCATGGCCGGGAACCTGACCTCGCAGGTGCGCAATATCGCGCAGGTCGCCACGGCGGTGGCGCGCGGCGACCTGTCGCAGAAGATCGACGTGGACGCCCGGGGCGAGATCCTGGAGTTGAAGAACACCCTCAACACGATGGTCGACCAGCTCTCGAACTTCGCGGAGCAGGTGACGCGGGTGGCGCGCGAGGTGGGTACCGAGGGCATCCTGGGCGGGCAGGCCGAGGTGAAGGGTGTCTCCGGCACCTGGAAGGACCTCACGCAGTCCGTCAACTTCATGGCCAACAACCTGACCTCGCAGGTGCGCAACATCGCCGAGGTGACCACGGCGGTCGCCATGGGCGACCTCTCCAAGAAGATCACGGTCGACGCCAAGGGCGAGATCCTCGAACTGGTCACCACCGTCAACACCATGGTCGACCAGCTGTCCTCGTTCGCCGAGCAGGTGACCCGGGTGGCCCGCGAGGTGGGCACCGAGGGCATTCTGGGCGGTCAGGCCCGGGTGCGCGGGGTGACCGGCATCTGGAAGGACCTCAGCGACAACGTCAACACGATGGCCGGCAATCTGACGGCCCAGGTGCGCGGGATCGCCCAGGTCTCGGCGGCGGTCGCGAACGGCGACCTGACGAAGAAGGTCACGGTCGAGGCGCGCGGCGAGGTCGCGCAGCTCGCGGACACGGTCAACACGATGGTGAAGACCCTGTCGTCCTTCGCCGACGAGGTGACCCGGGTGGCGCGCGAGGTGGGTACGGAGGGCCGCCTGGGCGGCCAGGCGCATGTTCCCGGGGTCTCGGGGACGTGGAAGGACCTGACGGACTCGGTGAACTTCATGGCCTCCAACCTGACGGGTCAGGTGCGGCAGATCGCCATGGTCACGACCGCCATCGCCAAGGGCGACATGACCAAGAAGATCGACATCGACGCCCGCGGCGAGATCCTGGAGCTCAAGACCACCATCAACACGATGGTCGACCAGCTGTCGTCCTTCGCGGACCAGGTCACGCGGGTCGCCCGTGAGGTGGGCACGGAGGGCATCCTGGGCGGCCAGGCGCGTGTGCGGGACGTCGACGGGACGTGGCGGGACCTCACGGAATCCGTGAACGAGATGGCCGGGAACCTCACCCGGCAGGTGCGCGCGATCGCGGCCGTGGCGACGGCGGTGACCCGCGGCGACCTGAGCCTCAAGGTCGACGTGGACGCGGCGGGGGAGATCCAGGTCCTCCAGGACAACATCAACACGATGATCGTCAACCTGCGCGACACCACCCTGGCGAACAAGGAGCAGGACTGGCTCAAGGGCAACCTGGCACGGATCTCCGCCCTGATGCAGGGGCGCCGGGAGCTCGACGACGTGGCCTCGCTGATCATGAGCGAGCTCACCCCGGTGGTGTCGGCGCAGCACGGTGCGTTCTTCCTGGCGCTGCCGGCCGGCGGTACCACCGAGATCGGGACGGAGGGGGGCGCGGACGGCTCGTACGAGCTGCGGATGCGCGGGAGCTACGCGTACGCCGGCGGCCGGATGCCCATCTCGTTCCGGCCGGGGGAGGGGCTGATCGGGACGGTCGCCGAGGAGAAGCGGACGATCCTGGTGGAGAACACCCCGCCCGGGTACTTGAAGATCTCCTCCGGGCTCGGTGAGGCGCCGCCGGCGCATGTGATCGTGCTGCCGGTGCTCTTCGAGGGGAAGGTGCTCGGCGTCATCGAGCTGGCCTCCTTCACGCCGTTCACGCAGATCCAGAAGGACTTCCTCAGCCAGATCGCCGAGATGATCGGCACGAGCGTCAACACCATCAGCGTCAACTCCAAGACGGAGATGCTGCTCAAGCAGTCGCAGGAGATGACCGAGCAGCTGCGCGAGCGCTCCGACGAGCTGGAGAACCGGCAGAAGGCCCTCCAGGCCGCCAACGCGGAGCTGGAGGAGAAGGCCGAGCTGCTGGCCCAGCAGAACCGGGACATCGAGGTGAAGAACACCGAGATCGAGGAGGCCCGGCAGGTCCTGGAGGAGCGCGCCGAGCAGCTCGCGGTCTCGATGCGCTACAAGTCCGAGTTCCTGGCGAACATGTCGCACGAGCTGCGGACGCCGCTCAACTCGCTGCTGATCCTGGCCAAGCTGCTCGCCGACAACGCGGACGAGAACCTCTCGCCGAAGCAGGTGGAGTTCGCCGAGACCATCCACGGGGCGGGTTCGGACCTGCTCCAGCTGATCAACGACATCCTGGACCTGTCCAAGGTCGAGGCCGGCAAGATGGACGTCTCGCCGACCCGGATCGCCCTGGTCCAGCTCGTGGACTACGTGGAGGCGACCTTCCGGCCGCTGACGGCGGAGAAGGGGCTGGACTTCTCGGTACGGGTTTCCCCGGAGCTGCCCGCCACCCTGCACACGGACGAGCAGCGCCTCCTGCAGGTGCTGCGCAACCTGCTGTCGAACGCGGTGAAGTTCACCGACACCGGCGCCGTGGAGCTGGTGATCAGGCCTGCCGGTGCCGACGTGCCCTCGGCCATCCGGGAGCAGCTGCTGGAGGCCGGGTCGCTGCGGGAGGCCGACGCGGACCTGATCGCCTTCTCGGTGACGGACACCGGGATCGGGATCGCGGCGAGCAAGATGCTGGTGATCTTCGAGGCGTTCAAGCAGGCGGACGGGACGACGAGCCGCAAGTACGGCGGTACCGGCCTGGGCCTGTCGATCAGCCGGGAGATCGCCCGGCTGCTGGGCGGGGAGATCCACGCGGCGAGCGAGCCGGGCCGCGGGTCCACCTTCACGCTGTACCTGCCGCTGCACCCGAGCGAGCTGCCTCCGCAGGGGTACGCGCCGCCCGCGCCCGGGGGCGGCCGCGGGGAGCTGTACCGACGGCAGTCGGAGCAGACGCGGCCGGCGCTGCCGGCGAGTCCGGTGGCACCGCCCGCGGCGCCGGTCCAGGCGCAGCCGACGAGGGCGGCGCTGTCCGGGACCGGTTCCGAGTACGGGCAGCCCGGACGCGGCGGCGGCCAGGGCGGGGCCGCGCTGTTCCGGCGGCGACGCAAGGCGCTGGGCGACGCGGACGGGCGGTCCGCGGCGGTGCCCGGGCAGCCGAACGCGGTGGGCGCCGAGGACTGTTGGGGCAGCGCGGACGAGGAACTCCCGGTGGTGCCCCGGACGTACGACTTCCACGGCGAGAAGGTGCTCATCGTGGACGACGACGTACGCAACGTGTTCGCCCTGACCAGCGTGCTGGAACAGCACGGGCTGGCGGTGCTGTACGCGGAGAACGGACGGGAGGGCATCGAGGTCCTGGAGCAGCACGACGACGTCACGGTCGTGCTGATGGACATCATGATGCCCGAGATGGACGGGTACGCGACGACGTCCGCGATCCGGCGGATGCCGCAGTTCGCGGGGCTGCCGATCATCGCGCTGACGGCGAAGGCGATGAAGGGGGACCGGGAGAAGGCCATCGACTCCGGCGCTTCCGACTACGTCACCAAGCCGGTCGATCCGGACTACCTGCTGTCGGTGATGGAGCAGTGGATGCGCGGGAAGTGATCACCGGGCGGGCGAAGTGGGGTACGCGGCCGACCGACTGTGGCCGTGACGGTGTGGGAGGGCGGTATACGGGGAACCTTCTGCTCCCCCGCACCGTTTCCGCTAAGTGCACAGTGACATCCTGGTGACAGGGTGTGGCGATCTCGGGACTGGGGCTACGATGACCGGCACAAGGACGGATGGCGCAAGGGTGTCGTCCTCTGGGGCGGGGCCCGGCGCACAGGCCGGCGCCCGGAGCCGGGGAGGCCCCATGCCGGGGCGAGGAGGACAGGGCATGGTGCAGAAGGCCAAGATCCTCCTGGTCGACGACCGGCCGGAGAATCTGCTGGCGCTGGAGGCCATCCTCTCCGCGCTCGATCAGACACTGGTCCGGGCGTCGTCGGGGGAGGAAGCGCTCAAGGCGCTGCTGACGGACGATTTCGCGGTCATCCTGCTGGATGTGCAGATGCCGGGGATGGACGGTTTCGAGACGGCCGCGCACATCAAGCGGCGGGAGCGGACCAGGGACATCCCGATCATCTTCCTCACCGCGATCAACCACGGTCCGCACCACACGTTCCGCGGGTACGCGGCGGGTGCGGTCGACTACATCTCCAAGCCCTTCGACCCGTGGGTGCTGCGGGCCAAGGTGTCGGTCTTCGTGGAGCTGTACACGAAGAACTGCCAACTGCGGGAGCAGGCGGCGCTGCTGCGGCTCCAGCTGGAGGGCGGCAGCTCCGACGGGGGCGACGCGGGCAAGGAGACGGCCGGGCTGCTGGCCGAGCTCTCCGCGCGGCTCGCGGCGGTCGAGGAGCAGGCGGAGGCGCTGACCAAGCAGCTCGGCGAGGAGTCGGCCGACGGGGCGGTGGTGGCGACCGCGGCCCATCTGGAACGCAAGCTCACCGGTTTGCGCAGGGCGCTCGACGCGCTCGAACCCGGGACGGGCGGGGGAGCCGTACTGCCCGCCCAGGGCTAGGGAGCCCCGCCTCGCCCGCGGCCGCCGTCCGCGGGTTGTCGCAAGGGGTGGCGGCCGGGTGCCGCCTGGTGGTGTGTCAGGTCTGGCGGGACGTCAAAGCGCCTACCGATCGAGCGACACGAACGGGTGAAGGGGTGGGCACGCGTGTCCACCGGCCCGCGCACCGGTAACCTCGGCCCCATGGCCTCACGTACGTCCGGCAAGGGTTCCCAGAGCACGGCGGGCACCGCGAAGGGCCGCACCGGCCGTACGGCGGCGCCGGCGAAGAAGGCCGCTTCCGCGCGGGGGCCGGCGAGGAAGGCCGCGGCGCCCAGGCGCGCCCCGGTGCGGAAGGTCGCGGCGAAGCCCGCGCCGTCCCCGACGAGCGGCGTGGTGCGGTTGGTGCGCGCCGTCTGGCTGGGCTGCGCGCACGCGGTCGGGGCGATCTTCCGCGGGGTCGGGCAGGGCGCCAGGAACCTGGATCCCGCCCACCGCAAGGACGGCGTCGCGCTGCTGCTGCTCGCCCTCGCGCTGATCGTCGCCGCCGGAACCTGGTCGAATCTGAGCGGTCCCGTCGGCGATCTGGTCACGATGCTGATCACCGGTGCCTTCGGGCGACTGGATCTGCTCGTGCCGGTCCTGCTCGGCGTGATGGCGGTGCGTTTCATCCGCCATCCCGAGCAGACGGACGCCAACGGCCGCATCGGCGTCGGGCTCTCCGCCCTGGTCATCGGGGTCCTGGGCCTGGTCCACATCGCCTGCGGGGCGCCCGGCCGGGACGCGGGCACCACCGCCATGCAGGACGCGGGCGGGCTCATCGGCTGGGGCGCCTCCAAGCCGCTGATCTTCACCATGGGCGCGCCGCTGGCCGTGCCGATGCTGGTCCTGCTCACCGTCTTCGGGCTGCTGGTGGTCACCGCGACCCCGGTCAACGCGATCCCGCAGCGGCTGCGCAGGCTGGGCATCCGGCTCGGGATCATCGCGCCGAACGTGTACGACGAGGGCTACGCCGAGGCCGAGGGGGCGGCGCCCGCCGCCGACCGGCACGACCCCGAGCGCTGGCGGGCGCGGGCGGGTGCCGGGCACGGCGGTCCGGCGGACACCGCCGAGGAGGAGGCGCTCGCCCGCCGGCGCCGGCCGCGGCGGGCCGCGGCGCGCCCTGCCGCGGACCGCGGGATGGACGCCGTGGACGTGGCCGCGGCGGCGGCCGCCGCGCTGGACGGGGCCGTGTACGGAGGGCTGCCGCCCTCGCCGCTGGTCGCCGGCCTCACGCACGGGATCAGCACCGAGCGGGAGGGCGCCGAGCCCACCGCCCCCGTGCCGCCCGCCCGGGCGGGGCGCCCCGTACCGGCGGAGCCCGCCGGGGCCCCGGAGCCGGGGAAGACCGCGGCGCCGGCGCCCGCGCCCGGCGCGCCGGAGCCGCACGCCACCACCGCCGCCGCCTCCGGCACGCTGTCGGTGCCCGACCTGACGAAGACCCCGCCGCAGGCCCAGGCCCTGCCGCCGCGGGCGGAGCAGCTCCAGCTGCGCGGGGACATCACGTACGCGCTGCCGTCCCTGGACCTGCTGGAGAAGGGCGGTCCGGGCAAGACCCGCAGCGCCGCCAACGACGCCGTCGTGGCCTCGCTGACCAATGTGTTCATGGAGTTCAAGGTCGACGCGAGGGTCACCGGCTTCACCCGGGGCCCGACGGTCACCCGCTACGAGGTGGAGCTCGGTCCGGCGGTGAAGGTCGAGCGGATCACCGCGCTGGCCAAGAACATCGCCTATGCCGTGGCCTCGCCGGACGTGCGGATCATCAGCCCGATCCCGGGGAAGTCGGCGGTCGGCATCGAGATCCCGAACACCGACCGGGAGATGGTCAACCTCGGCGACGTGCTGCGGCTGGCGGACGCGGCCGAGGACGACCATCCGATGCTGGTCGCCCTCGGCAAGGACGTCGAGGGCGGCTACGTCATGGCCAACCTCGCCAAGATGCCGCACGTCCTGGTCGCCGGCGCCACCGGCTCCGGCAAGTCCTCGTGCATCAACTGCCTGATCACCTCGGTCATGGTGCGGGCCACCCCGGAGGACGTCCGGATGGTCCTCGTGGACCCCAAGCGGGTGGAGCTGACGGCGTACGAGGGCATTCCGCACCTCATCACGCCGATCATCACGAACCCCAAGCGGGCCGCCGAGGCACTCCAGTGGGTGGTGCGCGAGATGGACCTGCGCTACGACGACCTGGCCGCCTTCGGCTACCGGCACATCGACGACTTCAACCAGGCCATCCGCGACGGCAAGATCAAACTGCCGCCGGGCAGCGAGCGGGAGCTCAGCCCGTACCCGTACCTGCTCGTGATCGTCGACGAGCTCGCGGACCTGATGATGGTGGCCCCGCGCGACGTGGAGGACTCCATCGTCCGCATCACCCAGCTGGCCCGCGCGGCCGGTATCCACCTGGTGCTGGCGACCCAGCGGCCCTCCGTGGACGTGGTGACCGGCCTGATCAAGGCGAACGTGCCCTCGCGGCTCGCGTTCGCCACCTCCTCCCTCGCCGACAGCCGGGTCATCCTGGACCAGCCCGGCGCGGAGAAGCTGATCGGCAAGGGCGACGGGCTGTTCCTCCCCATGGGGGCGAACAAGCCCGTCCGGCTGCAGGGCGCCTTCGTCACCGAGGAGGAGATCGCCGGCATCGTGCAGCACTGCAAGGACCAGATGGCCCCGGTCTTCCGGGACGACGTCACGGTCGGGCAGAAGCAGAAGAAGGAGATCGACGAGGACATCGGCGACGACCTGGACCTGCTGTGCCAGGCGGCCGAGCTGGTGGTCTCCACCCAGTTCGGCTCGACCTCCATGCTCCAGCGCAAGCTGCGGGTGGGGTTCGCCAAGGCCGGCCGGCTGATGGACCTGATGGAGTCGCGCGGGATCGTCGGCCCCAGCGAGGGGTCCAAGGCGCGGGACGTGCTGCTCAAGGCCGACGAGCTGGACGCGGTGCTCGCCGTCATCCGGGGTGAGGCCCACCCGTGAGGCGCGCCGGTCGGAGGGATTCGGCGGGCAACCGTTTCCCCCGGGCCCGCGTCCAGTTGAACGGAGGTGACGGCTCTGCGCACGGCATCGGCACGGCGCGGGGCCGCCGCACCGGGGAGACGCCCCCGCGCCATTCGGATGGCGTAGGAACAGCACCCTCCGGTTGCTCCACCCTTTCGTCACCCCCCTAGACTGGACATCCAGCAGGTGGCTACACGCTCGAAAGGCGCCCACGTGTCCATCGGCAACTCCAACTCCCCCGAAGAAGAGCGTCCTTCGACCGACGACCAGTCCGAGGACCGCATCGTCGAACGTCCCGTCGAAGGACCGTCCATCGGGACGGCCCTCAAGCAGGCCCGGATCGCCGCCGGGCTCACAGTCGACGAGGTCAGTTCCACCACCCGCGTGCGCATCCCGATCGTGCACGCGATCGAGGAGGACGACTTCACGCGGTGCGGCGGCGACGTCTACGCCCGCGGTCACATCCGTACGCTCGCCCGCGCCGTGCACCTCGATCCGGCACCCCTGATCGAGAGCTACGACGCGGCCCACGGCGGCCGGCCGGCACCCACCCCCGCCGCGCCGATGTTCGAAGCGGAACGGATCCGCCCCGAACGGCAGCGGCCCAACTGGACCGCCGCCATGGTCGCCGCCATCGTCGCCGTGATCGGCTTCGTCGGCTTCACCGCCTTCAGCGGCGGCGGCGAGAAGACCAAGCGGCCCGTGGCGGAAGGTTCCGCCGCCCCGCAGCCCGCGCCGAAGCAGAGCGGCGGAAAGCCCGCCGCCCAGCCCCAGACCCCGCAGGCCCCCAAGCCGGAGCCCTCGGACAGCGCCATCGCCGCCGCGCCCAAGGACCTCGTCACGGTCGTCCTGACGGCCGACACCGGCGAGAGCTGGATCTCCGCGAAGGACCACAGCGGCCGGCTGCTCTTCGACGGCACCCTCGCCCAGGGCGAGTCCAAGACCTTCACGGACAAGGAGTCCGTCGACCTCGTGCTCGGCGACGCCGGCGCGGTGAAGCTCTTCGTGAACGGCAAGGAGATCAAGGACGACTTCCAGCCGGGGCAGGTGGAACGTCTCACCTACACCAAGGAGGACCCGCTCCCGGGCGAACCCCAGGCGGGCTGACCCCGGCCCGCATCCGGGCCGAACACGTAATTCCGGATCCCCGGGGTGCCCGCGCCGCACCCCGGGGATCCTGCTGTGGGGGGCGTGGGGCGGGGGCCGGTGCCGGGACGAAGTAGTCTTGAGTCCATGCCCGAACGCCGTACCGTCGCCCTTGTCACTCTTGGCTGCGCCCGTAACGAGGTGGACTCGGAGGAGCTCGCAGGCCGCTTGGCGGCGGATGGCTGGGAGCTCGTCGAGGACGCCGCCGACGCGGACGTAGCCGTCGTCAACACCTGCGGCTTCGTCGAAGCCGCCAAAAAGGACTCCGTAGACGCCCTGCTGGAAGCCAACGATCTCAAGGACCACGGCAGGACCCAGGCCGTGGTCGCCGTCGGCTGCATGGCCGAGCGCTACGGCAAGGAACTCGCCGAGGCGCTCCCCGAGGCCGACGGCGTGCTCGGCTTCGACGACTACGCCGACATCTCCGACCGCCTCCAGACCATCCTCAACGGCGGCATCCACGCCTCCCACACCCCGCGCGACCGGCGCAAGCTGCTGCCGATCAGCCCGGCGGCGCGGCAGGACGCCGAGGTGGCCCTGCCCGGTCACGCCCAGGAGCCGGTGGCCGAGGCCCCCGCGGACCTCCCCGACGGACTGGCGCCCGCCTCAGGGCCGCGCGCGCCGCTGCGCCGCCGCCTCGACAAGAGCCCCGTCGCCTCGGTCAAGCTGGCCTCGGGCTGCGACCGGCGCTGCTCCTTCTGCGCCATCCCGTCCTTCCGCGGCTCCTTCATCTCCCGCCGCCCCAGCGACGTACTGGGCGAGACGCGCTGGCTCGCCGAGCAGGGCGTCAAGGAGGTCATGCTGGTCTCCGAGAACAACACCTCGTACGGCAAGGACCTCGGCGACATCCGGCTGCTGGAGTCCCTGCTGCCGGAGCTGGCCGCGGTGGACGGCATCGAGCGCGTGCGCGTCAGCTACCTCCAGCCCGCCGAGATGCGGCCCGGGCTGATCGACGTCCTCACCTCGACGCCCAAGGTCGTGCCGTACTTCGACCTGTCCTTCCAGCACTCGGCCCCCGACGTGCTGCGCGCCATGCGCCGCTTCGGTGACACCGACCGCTTCCTGGAACTGCTGGACACCATCCGCTCCAAGGCCCCGCAGGCCGGCGTCCGGTCCAACTTCATCGTCGGCTTCCCCGGCGAGAAGGAGTCGGACTTCGCCGAGCTGGAGCGCTTCCTCACCCACGCGCGGCTGGACGCCATCGGCGTCTTCGGCTACTCCGACGAGGACGGCACCGAGGCCGTCACGTACGAGAACAAGCTGGACGAGGAAACCATCGCCGAGCGGCTCGCCCACATGCAGCGGCTCGCCGAGGAGCTCACCTCGCAGCGCGCGGAGGAGCGGATCGGGGAGACCCTGGAGGTACTCGTCGAGACCGTCGTCCCGCTGGACGAGGCCGACGAGGGCGAGGGCGCCTACGGGCGCGCCGCCCACCAGGCCCCCGAGACCGACGGGCAGGTCGTCTTCACCGACGGCACGGGCCTGGTCCCCGGGCGTATCGTCACGGCGAAGGTGGTCGGCACCCTGGGTGTGGACCTGGTGGCCGAGCCCCTGGGCCTGGATCTTGAGGAGGCGACCGGATGACCGGAGTCCCGGCATCTGCGGCGGGCGGGACCGGCCGTCGGCCCGTGCCCGGCGCGAAGCTGGGGGTCGCGGCGGTCAATCAGGCCAGCCTCTGGAACATCGCCAACATCCTGACGATGATCCGGCTCGTGCTCGTGCCGGGATTCGTCCTCCTGCTGCTCGCCCAGGGCGGGTACGACCCGGCCTGGCGGGCCTGGGCCTGGGCGGCGTTCGCCGTGGCCATGATCACGGACATCTTCGACGGGCACCTGGCCCGGACGTACAACCTGGTCACCGACTTCGGCAAGATCGCCGACCCGATCGCCGACAAGGCGATCATGGGTTCCGCGCTGATCTGCCTCTCCTGGCTGGGTGACCTGCCCTGGTGGGTGACCGGGGTGATCCTCGGGCGTGAGCTCGGGATCACACTGCTCCGCTTCTGGGTGATCCGCTACGGCGTGATTCCGGCCAGCCGGGGCGGCAAGCTCAAGACCCTGGCCCAGGGCACGGCGGTGGGCATGTACGTGCTCGCGCTGACCGGGCCGCTGGCGACCCTGCGCTTCTGGATGATGGGGGTCGCCGTCGTGTTGACCGTCGTCACCGGTCTGGACTACATCCGCCAGGCGGTCGTCCTGCGCCGCAGGGGTGTCGAGGCGGAGCGGGCCGAGAGGTGACAGCGGCGGCGGAGGGCGCTCCGCGACCCGAGGGCGGGGCCGCGGCGACGGCTGTGGCGACCGAGGTGCTGCGGCTGCTCGCGGGGCGGGGGCAGACCCTCGCCGTCGCCGAGTCCCTGACCGGCGGCATGGTCGCCGCCGAGCTCACGGCCGTTCCCGGCGCCTCCCGGTCCTTCCACGGGTCGGTCACCGCCTACGCGACCGGGCTCAAGCACCGGGTCCTGGGCGTGGACGCCGCGCTGCTCGCCGCCGAGGGCGCGGTGAACGCGCGGGTCGCCGAGGAGATGGCGGCCGGCGTGCGGCGGGTGATGGACACCTCCTGGGGGATAGCGACCACCGGGGTGGCCGGTCCGGACCCGCAGGACGGGCAGCCCGTGGGCACGGTGTACATCGCTGTGGACGGCCCCGGGGGCAGGAAAACAGCCCGGCTGAGGTTGAACGGCTCCCGTACGGAAATTCGTAGGGAGAGCGCACGCGCAGTGCTGGAACTTCTCCGAGGCCAACTCCGCGAGAATGCGCGGAGGCAGGATACGGAACACAACGGGGGGATTTGATGTTTGCAGCCCTGAGTGAACACGACATCGCTCCCCGCACGGCCGCGGCGCGAGGCGGTACGGTGGGGCGTGAAGGATGCGGCTACACGGTCAGAGGAGGGAGCCACCGATGATTCTGCTCCGTCGCCTGCTGGGTGACGTGCTGCGTCGGCAGCGCCAGCGCCAGGGCCGTACTCTGCGCGAAGTCTCCTCGTCGGCCCGAGTCTCGCTCGGCTATCTCTCCGAGGTGGAGCGGGGGCAGAAGGAGGCATCCTCCGAGCTGCTCTCCGCGATCTGCGACGCGTTGGACGTACGGATGTCCGAGCTGATGCGCGAAGTCAGTGACGAGCTGTCGCTGGCCGAACTGGCACAGTCGGCCGCGGCGAGCGAACCGGTGACCGCACCGGTCCGCCCGATGCTCAATTCGGTCTCCATGGCTTCGGTCACGGCCGGACCGGAGCGGGTGACCATCAAGGCGCCTGCGGAAGCGGTGAATGTCGTAGCCGCGTGAGTACGTGAGCCTGTGAGTGTGGCCGGGGGGCCGCCCGCGGGGGGGAGCACCCGGCCGGGGCCCCGGCGCAGATAAAAAAAAAAAAGCACCACCCCACAAAA
>NZ_JBHXRU010000062.1:17265-38217 GCF_042716255.1 Streptomyces sp. NPDC058662
GCGTCGAGCACCGGTCGGGGCCCCGTGCTGTGCGGCGGCGCTGCGCGAGCGGGCGTTTCGGGTGCGGGGGCGCGGGGGGTGCGGGAGGATGGGGCCGTCCGGGTTCCGGTCCCTGGGAGGTAGCCGTGCGGCGGTTACTGCGCACGCCTGTGGCTCTGGTACTCGCGCTGCTGGCGGGGGCCCTGTGGTGGTGGGCCGTGCTGCGGCTGGTGCTGGTCCCGGGCGGGGCCGGGCCCGTGGAGGGCGCGGTGGTCGTCGGCGGCTGGACGCTGGGCCTGCTGCCCGTGCACTGCGTCCCGCGGCCGGTGCGGCGGGTGCGGCGGGTGCGGCGCGGGGCGGGCGGGGACGGGGAGGCCGCCGGGGTCACCACGGCATCGACACTCCGCCGTTCGGCCGGAGGATCTGGCCCGTCATGAAGGACGAGGCGTCCGAGGCGAGGTAGAGCACGGCCTGGGCGATGTCCTCGGGCTCGCCGACCCGGCGCAGGGGGGACATCCGGATCATCATCGCCTCGGTCCGCTCCTGGACCTCCGCACCGTGCCGGCCCGTCATGGGGGTGCGGATCCAGCCGGGGGCCACGGCATTGACCCGGATGCCGTGCGGGCCGGCCTCGGTGGCGAGGGTCTTGGTCAGCTGGACCACGGCGGCCTTGGCGGCGCTGTAGCAGAGCAGGCCCGGCTGGGCGGCGTCCACGGCGCCGGAGGCCATGGTGATGATCGAGCCGGGGCGGCCCGCGGCGATCATGGACCTGGCGGCTTCCTGGCAGGTGCGCAGAACGCCCTTGAAGTTGATGTCGAGGACCCGGTCGAGGTCCTCGTCCGCCGTCTCCAGGACGCTGCTGGTGTGCATGACCCCGGCGATGGCGGCGGCGATGTCGAGAGTGCCCGCCTCGGCCACGGCCCCGCGCAGGGCGGTCCGGTCGGTGACGTCGAGGGGGTGGACGTCCGCGGAGCCGCCGGCCCGGGCCGCGAGCTCGGCCGTCTCCGCGAGGCCCTGCGCGTCGCGGTCGGCGCAGTGGACGTGCGCGCCCGCCCCGGCGAGGAGGACGGCGGTGGCCCGGCCGATACCGCTGGCGGCGCCGGTGACCAGGGCGGTCCGGCCGGTGAGGTCGTACGGGGCGGTGGGTGTGGGCATGCGGGGACGGTACGGGCGGATCTGACGGTCCGTCAACGGGGTGGGGCGGGCCGGTCCGGAGGGCCGGGCGCAGGGGGCGGGACTCGGGGCTCCAGGGCGCCGCCGCCGCCGTGGGACTCAGGGGGTGGGACTCAGGGGGTGGGGCCGGTCTGGCACTGCGGGCACCAGTACGTGGGGCGGTCGTCCTGCGGGGCCTGGCGGACGGGGGTGCCGCAGCGCAGGCAGGGGCGGCGGGCGCGGCCGTAGACGAAGAGGTCGTGGCCGGGGTGGCGGCTGCCGGTGGTGTTGCGGGTGCTCGACCGGTCGCCGATGTTCGCGGCCAGCAGGCGCTGGGCGGCGGCGGCCACGCGCGGGAGGACGGACTCGGGGAGCGCGCCGACCGGGGTCCAGGGCGTGACCTGGGCCAGGAAGCAGAGCTCGGACTTGTAGACGTTGCCGATGCCCGCCAGGTTGCGCTGGTCGAGCAGGGCCTCGCCGAGGGGGCGCTCGGGGTCGGCCAGCAGGTTGGCGGCGGCGCGGGCGGCGTCCCAGTCGGGGCCGAGGAGGTCGGGGCCCAGGTGGCCCACGACACGGTCCTCCTCGGCGGTACGGATCAGTTCCAGGACGGGGAGGCGGTAGCCGACGGCGGTGCGGTCGGCGGTGCCGAGGATGGCCCGGATCTCGTAGGAGGGGCCGCCGCGCCACTTCTCTCCCGGGGCGAAGACGTGCCAGGCGCCGTCCATGCGGAGATGGCTGTGCAGGGTGAGGCCGCCCTCGAAGCGGGCGAGGACGTGCTTGCCGCGCGGGGTCACGTCGAGTGTGGTGCGGCCGGTGAGGTCGGCGGTGGCGAAGCGGGGGACGCGGAGGTCGCTGCGGGTGAGGGGTTTGCCCGCGAGGGCGGCGTGCAGGCGGGCGGCGGCGCGGTGGACGGAGTCTCCTTCGGGCATGGGGTGATTGTCGCGCGGCGGCCGGTCGCCGGGGGCGGGGGCGGGCCGTGCCGGTTCCGGGGCCGGTGCGGGTGCCGGTGCGGGGCCGGTATGCGGGGTGGTGCGGACCGTGGTTGCGTGCGGCGCCGCTGCCGGGGCGCTGCCCCGGACCCCGCGCCTCAAACGCCGGCGGGGCTGGAGGGGCGGAGTGCTGGTCCGGGGTCGCGCGCCTCAGGCGCCGGTGCGGCGGGCGCTCCGCGCTCTTGAGTGGTGGCGGGGTTGGAGGGGCAGGGTGCCGGTCTGGAGCCACATCGGACGCCGCTGCCGGGGCGCTGCTCCGGACCCCGCGCCTCAAACGCCGGCGAGGCTGGGGGCGGGGGGCTGGTCTGTGGCCCTGTGGCTCAGGTGGTGGTGGGGTGGGCGCTGTCCCGGGGCCCGTGCCTCGGACGCCGGTGGGGTGGGCGTTGCCCCCGGGCCCGGGGCTGGGACGGCGGTGGGGTTGGACGGGGCCGTGTCTCGGGTGGGCCGTGGGGGTCAGGGGCGGAGGCGGAGGCCTTGGGGGGTGGCGTGGAAGCCGGCTGATTCCAGGGGTGGGCCGTGGGGGGAGGTGAGGGAGGCGGTGGCGTTGATGCGTACCACGGTCAGGGCCGGGAGGGCGCCCGTGCGGGCGCCCTCGGCGAGGGCCGCGACGGCGGCGGTCAGACGCGGGTCCTCCGGCTCCGGCCAGGCCAGGAGGGTCTTCCCGCCCCGCTCCAGGTACAGGACGAGCTCGCCGTCGACCAGGACCACCAGGGAGCCCGCTTTGCGGCCGGGCTTGTGCGTGGCGCCCGCCGGGGGCTCCGGCCAGGGCAGGGCGGCCCCGTACGCGTTCGCCGGGTCGGCGGCGGCCAGTACCACCGCCGCCAGCGGCGGCGGGTTCCGCTCCGCGGCGCGCAGCCGGTCCACGGCGCCGTCCATCGCGAACTGGGCCGCGCCCAGTCCCTCGACCACGTACCCTCGGCGCGCCTGGCCGCTGTCCTCGAAGGCGGACAGGATCCGGTACACCGCGCTGAACCCCCCCTCCACGCCCTCCGCCGCCACCGCGCCCCGCGTGACCACGCCGTGCCGGTCCAGCAGGGTGCGGGCCAGCGCGTGGGCCCGGTGCGTCGGGTCCGGGGCCGTGGCGGGCAGCAGCGACCAGCGGCCCGAGACCGTGGGCGGCCCGGTACGGGACACCGTCGCGCTGAGCGTGCCGTACCGCCCGCGCGGGACGGTCCGCCGGGCCCGGTGGGCCGTGGAGCCCGCCGTCCGGCCGGAGCCCAGCAGGGACCGCAGCGGAGCCAGGGTGTCGTTCGTCACGCGCCCCGACCAGGCGAGGTCCCACAGGGCGGCCGAGAGGTCGGCGTCGGAGGCCTCCGGGTGGGCGGACCGCACGGCCTCGGTGAGCTGGCGGAAGAAGAGCCCGTACCCGCCCGAGAGGGTGTCGAGGAGGGCGAGGTGCAGCGGGCCGAGCTCCAGCGGGTGCGGCTGCGGGACCAGCAGGGGCGCGGCCTCGGCCAGGTAGAGGGAGACCCAGCCGTCCTTGCCGGGCAGCGCCCCGGCGCCCGCCCAGATCACCTCACCGGTGGTGGTGAGCTCGTCCAGCAGGGCCGGGGAGTAGCCCGCGACGCGCGAGGGCAGGATCAGGCGCTCCAGCGCCGAGGCGGGCACGGGCGCGCCCTGGAGCTGCTCGACCGCGCGGGCCAGCCCGTCGATGCCGCGCAGCGCTCCGCCCAGGTGCTGCCACTGCGGGAGGAAGGTGGCCAGCGAGGTCGGCGGGACCGGTTCCAGCTCCTGGCGCAGCGCCGCCAGGGAGCGCCGGCGGAGCCTGCGCAGCACCGTCGCGTCGCACCACTCCTGGCCGATGCCCGCCGGGTGGAACTCGCCCTGGACCACGCGCCCGACCGCCGCGAGCCGGTGCAGGGCGCCCTCGGTCACCGCCGCGCCCAGACCGAACCGGCTGGCCGCGGCCGTCGTGGTGAACGGGCCGCGGGTGCGGGCGTACCGCGCCAGCAGGTCGCCCAGGGGGTCCTTGACCGGCTCGGTGAACGCCTCCGGGACCCCGACCGGGAGCGCGGTGCCCAGGGCGTCCCGGAGCCGGCCCGCGTCCTCGATCGCCGCCCAGTGGTCCGCGCCGGCGATCCGCACCCGGATGGCGCGGCGGGCCGCGCCGAGCTCGCCCGCCCAGGCGGCGTCCGCGCCGCGCTCCACCAGCTCGGACTCCGTCAGCGGCCCCAGCAGCCGCAGCAGGTCGGCCACCGATTCCGCGTCCTTGGCCCGCCGGTCCTCGGTCCGCCACTGGAGCTCGCGCTCCAGCTCCTCCAGTACCTCCGCGTCGAGCAGCTCCCGCAGCTCCGCCTGGCCGAGCAGCTCGGCCAGCAGCCGGGAGTCCAGGGACAGGGCGGCGGCCCGGCGTTCGGCGAGGGGCGAGTCCCCCTCGTACAGGAACTGGGCGACGTACCCGAAGAGCAGGGAACGCGCGAAGGGGGAGGGCTCGGGGGTGGTGACCTCGACCAGACGCACGCGGCGCCCCTCGATGTCGCCCATGAGCTCGGTCAGGCCGGGCACGTCGAAGACGTCCTGGAGGCATTCGCGTACGGCTTCCAGCACGATCGGGAACGACCCGAACTCGGACGCGACCTGCAGCAGTTGGGAGGCGCGCTGGCGCTGCTGCCACAACGGGGTGCGCTTGCCCGGACTGCGGCGCGGCAGCAGCAGCGCCCGGGCCGCGCACTCGCGGAAGCGGGAGGCGAAGAGCGCCGAGCCGCCGACCTCGTCGGTGACGATCCGGGTGACGTCCCCCGCGTCGAAGGCGACGTCGGCCGCGCCCAGCGGGGCCTGCCCGTCGTCGAACTCGAAGGCGGGGACGGCGCCGGGGTCGTGGTCGAGCAGGTCCGTGCTGAGCAGGTCGGCGTCCGGCAGCCGCAGCACGATGCCGTCGTCGGCGTGCATCACCTGCGCGTCCATCCCGTACCGCTCGGCCAGGCGGGCGCCGAGGGCCAGCGCCCACGGCGCGTGGACCTGCGCGCCGAAAGGGGAGTGCACGACGACCCGCCAGTCGCCGAGCTCGTCGCGGAAGCGCTCGACCACGATCGTCCGGTCGTCCGGGACGTGGCCGCACGCCTCGCGCTGCTCGGCCAGGTAGGCGAGGACGTTCTCGGCGGCCCAGGCGTCGAGCCCGGCCGCCCGCAGCCGCACCCGCGCGTCCTCGTCGCCGAGGCCGCCCAGCTCGCGGAGGAACGCGCCCACCGCGCGGCCCAGTTCGAGGGGGCGGCCCAGCTGGTCGCCCTTCCAGAACGGCAGCCGTCCGGGCACGCCGGGGGCCGGGGTGACGAGCACCCGGTCGCGGGTGATGTCCTCGATCCGCCAGGTGGTGGTGCCCAGGGTGAAGACGTCGCCGACGCGCGATTCGTAGACCATCTCCTCATCGAGCTCGCCGACCCGGCCGCCGCCCTTCTTCGGGTCGGAACCGGCGAGGAAGACGCCGAAGAGGCCCCGGTCGGGGATGGTGCCGCCGGAGGTGACCGCGAGGCGCTGGGCCCCGGGCCGGCCGGTGACCGTACCGGCGACCCGGTCCCAGACGACCCTGGGCCTCAGCTCCGCGAACGCGTCCGACGGATACCGGCCGGCGAGCATGTCGAGGACCGCCGTGAACGCCGATTCGGGCAGCGCGGCGAAGGGGGCGGCCCGCCGGACCAGTGCCAGCAGGTCGTCCAGCTGCCAGGTGTCCATCGCCACCATCGCGACGACCTGCTGCGCCAGGACGTCCAGCGGGTTCGACGGGACGCGCAGCGATTCGATGGATCCGGTGCGCATCCGCTCGGTGACCACGGCCGCCTGCACCAGGTCGCCCCGGTACTTGGGGAACACCACTCCGGTGGAGACGGCGCCGACCTGGTGGCCGGCCCGCCCCACGCGCTGGAGCCCGGAGGCCACCGAGGGCGGGGACTCCACCTGCACCACCAGGTCCACCGCGCCCATGTCGATGCCCAGCTCCAGGCTGGAGGTGGCGACCACGGCGGGCAGCCGGCCCGCCTTGAGGTCCTCCTCGACCAGGGCCCGCTGCTCCTTGGACACCGAGCCGTGGTGCGCCCGGGCCAGGACGGGCGGGGCCCCCTGGGCGGCGCCCGACTGGGCCATGACCTGGGCCGGCGGTGCGCCCTCCGGCAGCGTCTCGCCCGTGGCGCGCTCGTACGCGATCTCGTTGAGCCGGTTGCACAGGCGCTCGGCGAGGCGGCGGGAGTTGGCGAAGACGATGGTGGAGCGGTGCGCCTGCACCAGGTCGGCGATCCGCTCCTCGACATGGGGCCAGATCGACGGCTTGTCCCCGCCCTCGCGGCCCTCGGTGGCCGGCGAGCCGCCCAATTCGCCCATGTCCTGGACCGGGACGACCACCGACAGGTCGAACTCCTTGGTCGACGGCGGCTGGACGATCTCCACCTTGCCGCGCGGCGCCAGGTACCGGGCCACCTCGTCCACCGGCCGGACCGTCGCCGACAACCCGATCCGGCGGGCCGGGCGCGGCAGCAGCTCGTCCAGCCGCTCCAGGGACAGGGCGAGGTGCGCGCCGCGCTTGGTCCCGGCGACCGCGTGCACCTCGTCCAGGATCACCGTCTCGATGCCGGCGAGGGCGTCCCGGGCGGCCGAGGTCAGCATCAGGAACAGGGACTCCGGCGTGGTGATCAGGATGTCCGGCGGCCGGATCGCGAGCTTGCGCCGCTCGGCGGGCGGGGTGTCCCCGGAGCGGATCCCGACGCGGATCTCCGGCTCCGGCAGGCCGAGGCGGACCGACTCCTGGCGGATGCCGGTGAGCGGGCTGCGCAGATTGCGCTCCACGTCCACCGCGAGGGCCTTGAGGGGAGACACGTACAGCACCCGGCACCGCTTGCCGGGCTCGGCCGGCGGCGGTACGGAGGCCAGCCGGTCCAGGGCGGCGAGGAAGGCGGCGAGGGTCTTGCCGGATCCGGTGGGCGCCACGACGAGGACGTCGGAGCCCTCCCCGATCGCCCGCCAGGCGCCGTCCTGGGCGGGGGTGGGCGCGGAGAAGGCCCCCGTGAACCACGAGCGGGTCGCGGGGGAGAACGTGTCGAGCGCGGAGCCGGCCATGCCCCCATCGTGCACCCCGCCACCGACAACGAGCCGGACCTGCGAGAACACCGCCGTCCGGCGGGGCGCAGAATGGGGGAATGGGTACGGACGAGGGGCGGCGGGAGTGGGCCCGGCACTGGCGGCACGCCGAGCTGCCCGGCCTGGACCTGCTGCGGGCCCGCTACGTACGCCACACCTTTCCGCGCCACACCCACGACGGGTACGTGATCGCGGCCGTCACCCGGGGCGTCGAGGAGATCGGGATGCCGGGCGGCACCGTGCTGCGCGCGGGGCCCGGCAGTGTGGTCCTGATCAATCCCGAGGTGCCGCACAGCGCCCGGGCGGGCGATCCCGAGGGGTGGGCGTACGCGACCCTCTACCCCTCCCGCGGCCTGATCGCCGAGGTCGCCGAGGAGATCGGCTTCCGGCGCGGGACCCCCGGTTTCACCGCCGCGCTGGTGAGCGACCCGTACGCCGCCCGGGTGATCACGGAGGTGCACCGGGCGGCGGAGGCCGGGAACGCGCTGGCCGCCGACACCCTGCTGCGGGCGGCGGCCGCCAGGATGCTGGAGCGCCACGCCGGGCCTCTGGCCGCCCGCGCGGTGCGCGGCGCGGGGGCCGCCGACGCGGCGGCGGCCCGGGCCGTGCTGGAGGAGCGGATGGCGGACCCGCCCACGCTGGAGCAGCTGGCCGCGGGCCTGGGAACCAGTCCGTTCGCCCTGCTGCGGGCCTTCCGGGAGCGGTACGGCATGCCGCCGCACACCTGGCTGACCGACGCCCGGGTCCGGCGGGCACGCCGGCTGCTCGACGGGGGCGCCGCGCCCGCGGCGGCGGCCGTCGCGGTCGGCTTCACCGACCAGCCGCACCTGAACCGGCACTTCACGCGCATCGTGGGGGTCCCGCCGGGCGCGTACCGCAGGGAGCGGCCCCCGGCCTGACCCGGGCGGGGCGTGGGGCCTGCCCCGGGTGGCCCCCGGGTGGCCCCGGGCCGTCCCGCGCCGCCGGATCCGGCGGCGCAAGAACGTACAAGACCTCCGGTCTCCGCCCGCATAGGTTCAGGGCGTGGGAAAGCAGCAGATGATCAGAGAATCGGACACCGGGCAGGTGCCGGCCGGGCGGCCGCGCGCCGCCGTGGTGCGGGACGCGCTCGGGGTCGGGGTGGCCGTCGGGCTGTCCGGGTTCGCCTTCGGGGTGACCGCCGCGGGGGCAGGCGTCAGCACCCTCCAGGCCTGCGCCCTGAGCCTGCTCGTGTTCACCGGAGCCTCCCAGTTCGCCCTGGTCGGCGCGCTGGCCGCGGGCGGGAACCCGCTGACCGCCGCCGCCGGGGCCTTCTTCCTCGGGACCCGGAACGCCTTCTACGGGCTGCGGCTGTCCCAGCTCCTCGCGCTGCCGCGCGCCGTGCGGCCCTTCGCCGCGCACTGGGTCATCGACGAGACGACCGCGGTGGCGCTGGCGCAGCCCGACCGGAAGTCGGCCCGGCTCGGGTTCGCCGTCACCGGGCTGAGCCTCTACGTGCTGTGGAACCTCACCACGCTGCTGGGCGCCCTCGGCGCCGAGGCCATCGGGGACACCGACGCCTGGGGTCTGGACGCCGCGGGACCCGCCGTGTTCCTGGCGCTGCTCGCGCCGATGCTGAAGACCTCCACCGAGCGGGCGGTCGCCGCGCTCGCGGTGGTCCTCGGGCTCGGCTTCCTGCCCGTACTGCCCGCCGGGGTGCCCGTGCTGATCGCGGCGCTGGCCGCGCCCGCGGTGCTGTGGATGAAGGGGCGCCGCTCGTGAACGTCTGGATCGCCATCGGGCTCACCGTCGTCGGCTGCTACGCCGTCAAACTCGCCGGGCTGCTCGTGCCCGCCGGGGCCCTGGAGCGGCCGCTGGTGCGCAAGCTCGCCGCCCTGCTGCCCGTCGCGCTGCTCGCGGCGCTCACCGCGCAGCAGACCTTCAGCACCGGGCACGGGATCGTCCTCGACGCCCGCGCCGCCGGACTGGCCGCCGCCGGCCTCGCCCTGCTGCTGCGGGCGCCGTTCCTCGCGGTGGTCGCGGCCGCCGTGGTCGTCACCGCGGGCGTACGGGCCCTGGGCGGGTAGCGGCGCCGGCGAGCCTGCCGTACGCGCGCAGCGTCAGGAGCGCCTCCAGGGTGGCGATGGGCCGCCGCTCCAGCGAGCTGCCCGGAGCCCAGGCGTGTCGGCGTACCGGCCAGCCCCCGTCGGTCTGCTGCTCGGCGGCCAGGAAGTCCAGCGAGCGGCCCAGCTCCTCGTCCGTGAACCACGCGCGGGCCACCGATTCGGGGCGGCGCGCGAAGTCGTGCGGGAAGAGGTGCTCGCCGGGGGCGTAGCCGGGTGCGGGCGGGTGCTCCTCGCGCCGCCCCGGGTCGAGCACGGCGAGCCCGCGCTCGCGCACCATCCGCCCCAGCCGGTCCGCGGCGGCCGCCGCGCGCGCCCGGTCGGGAGCGCCGTCGAGGAACGCCACCGCCCCCTGGACCTCGTACGGATGCGAGTGGCGCATGGTCTCGACCCGGTCCCAGCAGAAGTCCGTCGCCCGGAAGAGCCAGGCGTTCCAGACCCGGTTGCGGTGCAGCAGGCCGACGACCGGCCCCGTGGTCAGCAGTTCGCCGGCGGGGTCGTCGCGCACCGGGTGGTAGGGGGCGGCCGGATAGCCGCGGGGGGACGGGAAGACGGCCGGGAGCGCGCCGTCCGGTGCGGAGACCTGGGTCAGGTGGCGGCAGAGGCGCTCGATCCGCTGCCCCGCGCAGCGGCCCAGGCTGTCCAGGACCCGCAGCGCGTGCACGGTGTGCAGGGGCTGGCTGACGGGGCCGCGCAGATCCGGATCGAGGGCGTGGCCGTAGCCGCCGTCCTCGTTGAGGTACGAGCCCAGGGCGGTGTCCACCGGGTCGGCGTCGCCGCCGAGGAAGTGGAACGCGAACCGGCGCTGCTCCAGTACGCGGGCCGTGAGCCAGATGAACTGCTCGGCGCGGGCCAGCGGGGCCGCGGCGGCGGTGGCCGGCGGAGGAGCTTCGTCTCCAGACATGGCAGAGACCGTAGGGCGCGGCGCCGTCCCCGAGGGGGGCGAACGGGACCGGTGCACTCTCCGGGGCGGGATACTGGAGGCATGCGGTTGACGGTTTTCTGGGAGCGGATGGCGGAGCACTTCGGTGCGGGCTACGCGGACTCCTTCGCGCGGGACCACGTCATGACGGAGCTGGGCGGACGGACCGTGCACCAGGCGCTGGACGCGGGCTGGGAGGCCAAGGACGTGTGGCGCGCGGTGTGTTCGGCGATGGACGTACCGGCCTCGCTGCGCTGACCCGGCTCCCGCGCCCCCCCGGGCGGCCGGGCGTGGCACGGGCCGGGAGCGCTGCTTCGCGGTCCGGGCGGCGGGTGGGCCAGACTTGGGCGCGTGGCAGCCAACGATGAGACGACCGACCGGCCGGCAGCAACGACGGCCGTACCCCCGCGTCCGCCCGGGGACAGGATGCCGCCCTGGCTGCCACGCGCCGTGGTCCTCGTCCTGGCCCTCGTCGCCTGCTTCCAGCTCGGCAGCTGGGCCTTCCACCAGCTGATCGGGCTGCTCGTCAACGTCCTGATCGCGTTCTTCCTCGCCCTCGCGATCGAGCCGGCGGTGGCCCGGATGGCGGCCCGCGGCATGCGCCGCGGGCTCGCCACCTTCCTGGTGTTCCTCGCGGTGTTCGTGGTGGGCGCCGGCTTCCTCATCCTGCTCGGCTCGATGCTCGCCGGGCAGATCATCGACATGGTCGAGGGCTTCCCCCGGACCCTCGACTCGGTGATCGACTCGATCAACAGGACCTTCCGCACCGAGTTGTCCAGGCTGGAGATCCAGGACAGCCTGCTGCGCTCCGACTGGCTGCGCAAGTACGTCCAGAACAGCGCGACCGGCGTGCTCGACGTGTCCGCCACCGTGCTCGGTGGACTCTTCAAGCTGCTGACGATCGGACTGTTCTCCTTCTACTTCGCCGCGGACGGGCCCAGGCTGCGGCGCGCCCTGTGCTCCGTACTGCCGCCCGCGAAGCAGTCCGAGGTGCTGCGCGCCTGGGAGATCGCCGTCGCCAAGACCGGCGGCTACCTCTACTCGCGCGGGCTGATGGCCCTGATCTCGGGCCTCGCGCACTACGTCGTGCTGGCGGTCCTCAAGGTGCCGAACGCGCCCGCGCTGGCGGTGTGGGTGGGGCTGGTCTCCCAGTTCATCCCGACCATCGGCACCTACCTGGCGGGCGCGCTGCCGATCCTGATGGCCTTCACCGTCAACCCCTGGTACGCGCTGTACGTGCTCGGATTCGTGGTGATATACCAGCAGTTCGAGAACTACGTCCTGCAGCCGAAGCTGACCTCGAAGACCGTCGACATCCACCCGGCGGTGGCCTTCGGCTCGGTCATCGCCGGCACCGCCCTGCTGGGCGCGGTCGGGGCGCTCGTCGCGATCCCGGCCGTCGCCACGCTGCAGGCCTTCCTCGGCGCGTATGTCAAGCGGTACGAGTTGACGCGCGAGGCGGACGCCTCTACCGCGCGTCCGCGTCGCCGATTGCGGCTGCCACGGCTTCGGTGACGGTCGCCTCCGCGGCGGCCTTGTCCACGCCGAGACCGCTCAGCGGGCCCGTGCCGTTCTCCTGCTCCAGGAGCGCGAGCAGGATGTGCTCGGTGCCGACGTAGTCGTGGCCCAGGCGCAGTGCCTCGCGGAAGGTGAGCTCCAGGGCCTTCTTGGCGGACGCGTCGAAGGGGATGAGGTCGGGGACGTCGTCCTGGGCCCGGGGCAGGGTGGCGGTCGCGGCGGCGCGCAGTTCCTCCGCCCCGACGCGGCGGGAGCGCAGGACCAGCCCCGCGAAGCCCTCGGGCTCGGCCAGCAGGCCGAGGACGAGGTGCTCGGTGCGGATCTCGGTGCCGCCGGCGGCGCGGGCCTCGTTCTGGGCGGCGACGACGACGTTGCGGGCGCGGGGGGTGAAGCGGCCGAAGCCCTGGTTCGCGTCGGGGCCGGGGGTGCCCTCCTTGTCGGCCTTGGGGACGAAGCGCTTCTGGGCCGCCTGGCGGGTGACGCCCATGCTGCGGCCGATGTCGGTCCAGGAGGCGCCGGAGCGGCGCGCCTGGTCGACGAAGTGGCCGATGAGGTGGTCGGCCACGTCACCGAGCGCCTCGGCGGCGACGACGGCGCCGCTGAGCTGGTCCAGGGTGTCGGTGTGGACCTTCTTGATGGCCTCGATGAGGTCGTCGAGACGCACCGGATGGGTCATGCGGACGGGTTCCACGGGAGGGTTCGTCATGAGGCAACCCTAGGTTGACAGTCGAATAGGTGTCAACCTCTGGTTGTCAGTCGGGTCGTTCGGTGAACGCCGGCCGCCGACCTCCGGCGGGGCCTCAGGCGGCGACCGGTCGGACCGGCCGCCGGAGCAGGTAGACGCCGGCGACCGCGGCCAGGACGGCCATGCAGGCGATGAACACCAGCCCCGCGCCCTCCAGCCCCATCGGACCCGCCAGCACGCCCACGCCGATCACGGGCAGCGAGATGCCTGTGTACGCCACCACGAACAGCGTGGAGATCACCGAGGCGCGCCGGTCGGGCGGAGAGGCCTGCGCCACCGCCGACAGCGCCCCTCGGAACGCGAGCCCCTGCCCGACCCCGCCGACGACCGCGCTCAGCACGACCAGCACCAGCAGCTCCCACCGCAGCGCCCCCGCGAGCAGGCCCAGCCCCACGAGGAGCCCCGCGCAGCCCAGCGGCAGCGACCGCCCCACCCCGACCCGGTCGACCGCCAGTTGCCCGGCGGTCGAGGAGAAGAAGGCCAGCGCGACGACCAGCCCGCTCACGGCGCGGTTGTGGACGTCCAGGGACTGCGCGAGGAACGCCGGGCTCACCGAAGTGAACACGCCGAAGAGCGCGAACCCCACGAACGAGGCGATGGCCGCCGGCCCGAACACCGCCCGCACCCCCGGGGGCACACCGGGCCGCTGCGGGCGTACGGTGCTCAGCGGCCGACGCTCCCGCACCGTCTCCCGCAGGCACAGCAGCACCGCCACCGAGACGGCCACCAGCGCGAGGTGCACCACGAACGGCAGGTACAGCGGCCAGGGCGCGTACTGCGCCAGCACCCCGGCGAGCAGCGGACCGCAGCCCAGCCCGCCCATGTTGGCGGCCGTGGCCACGAACGTGGCCCGCGCGGCGCCGCCGGGAGGCGCCGACTCGATCACGTACACCGTGGCCGCCCCGGTGAACAGGCCGGCGGACAGGCCCGACAGCAGCCGCCCCGCGTACAGCCAGTCGAGCCCGGAGGCGCACAGGAAGCAGACGGCGCTCGCGGCGGCGCAGCCCAGCCCGACGAGCAGCACCGGACGTCTGCCCACCGCGTCGGAGGCGTTGCCGGCGAGCAGCAGCACGCCGATGACGGCGAACGCGTACACGGCGTACACGACGGTCACCATCAGCTCGGAGAAGCCGAACTTCTCCTGGTAGAGACCGTAGAGAGGGGTCGGCAGCGTGGTGCCGGCCATGCACACCGCGAACACCGCCCCGCCCAGCACACACTGGCGCCACCTGCGACGATCACCGTCCATGACGCCGACGGTAGACCCCGTGCGCCGCCCCGGCCCGGCGTGGCGTGCCCGGCGCGCCGGACGGGCGGGAGACCGTTCTCGCCGCGCGGACCCGGACGGGGCGTGCCTAGGCTGGTGTCGCCGCTCCCGCCCCTCGCGGGAAGCGGCTCGATGCTCCACGACAGGTCGTACGACAGGTCAGGAGGCCCTCGGTGAGGAACGCACATCGGATGGTCCGCAGAGCCTGCGTGGCGGGCGTTGCCCTGGGCGTGCTGGTGGCCCCGGCCGCCTCCTCCGCGGCGGGACCGGCGGCCCCGCCCGGAGCGGGGGCCGCGGCCGGCCACTCCGCTCTCGCCGCGCCCAGCCCCTCCGCCGTGTCGCCGTCGCCCGGTGACGACTCGTTCGCCCGGCTCACACCTGCCGTCGCGGCCAAGCTCGACGCCGCCGTGCAGCGCACGATGCGCGAGGCGAACGTGCCCGGGGTGACCGTGGGCCTGTGGGCGCCGGGCAAGGGCAGCTACGTCAGGTCCTTCGGCGTCGCGGACAAGGCCACGGGCGCGCCCATGCGCCAGGACCTCCACGTCCGCATCGGGAGCGAGACCAAGACCTTCACGGTCACCGCGCTCCTCCAGCTGGTCGACCAGGGCAAGGTGCGTCTGGACGACACCATCGGCAGGTACATCCCCGGTGTTCCGAACGGGGACCGCATCACGCTGCGCGAGCTGGCGGGCATGCGCAGCGGGCTCTTCAACTACTCCGAGGACGCCGACTTCACCAAGGCGTTGGAGGCGGACCCCGACAAGCCCTTCACCCCGCAGCAGTTGCTCGCCTACTCCTTCGCGCACCCGGTCCAGTTCGCGCCGGACGCGGACTTCGAGTACAGCAACACCAACCTGATCCTGCTCGGTCTGGTGGTGGAGAAGGTCACCGGCCGGCCGATCCACGAGGTCGTCGAGCAGGAGGTCCTGGAGCCGGCCGGGCTGCGCCGGACGGTCTTCCCCACGAACGCGGACATCCCGGCGCCCTACGCGCAGGGCTACACCGACGAGACGCCTTCGGGGAAGATCGTGGACGCGACCCACTGGAACCCCTCCTGGGCCTGGGCCGCCGGAGCGATGATCTCCGACCTGCAGGACCTGCGCACCTGGGCGCGCGTCCTCGCCACCGGCACCCTGCTGACCCCCGCGACGCAGGCCGAGCGGCTGGAGACCCGGCCGATCGGCATCCCGGGGGCCGGGTACGGGCTGGGCATCTTCGACGTCCAGGGCTGGATCGGCCACAACGGCTCCCTGCCCGGGTACGAGACGCTGACCGTCTACCTGCCCGAGGCACAGGCGACCATGGTCATCCTGCTGAACACCGACGTCCTCAAGGACGGGCAGGAGCCGAGCACCCTCTTCGGGGAGGCCGTCACGGGCATCGTGAGCCCCGGGCACGTCTACCCGGGGCACAAGCCGCCCGCGAAGCCGAGCTGAGGCCGCGCCGGCAGCACGGGCGTCCAGCCCGTGCTGCCGGCGCCGCCCGTGCTGTCCGCGGGACGGGTCGGGTGCGGGGTCAGCGGGTGCGGGGCTGGTTGAAGCGGAGCATGTTGCCGGACGGGTCGCGGAAGGCGCAGTCGCGGACGCCGTAGGGCTGGTCGACCGGCTCCTGCAGGACCTCCCCGCCGGCGGCCTGGATCCGCTCGAAGGTGGCGTCGACGTCCTCGGTGGTGAAGATGACGCCGCGCAGCAGGCCCTTGGCGAGCATCTCCGCCATCACCTGCTTGTCGGCCGACGAGGCGTTGGGATCGGCGAGCGGCGGTTCGAGGACGATCTCCACGTCCGGCTGCGAGGGCGATCCGACGGTCACCCAGCGCATGCCCTCGAACCCGACGTCGTTGCGGACTTCCATGCCGAGGACGTCGCGGTAGAAGGCGATCGCCTTGTCGTGGTCGTCGACCGCGATGAAGCACTGCGAGAGTTTGATGGTCATGGCCCCGACGTTACGAGGCGTCGGCGGCTTCCGCTTCTCCGTTCCTGACCGGTTCTCCCGGGGGCTCCGGGTTGCGGAGCGGGCGGGTGCGGACTTTGGCCACACACGCCGGGATCGGGGCCCCCGCCTCGTGCCGGCGGGCCCGGTAGGCGCTCGGACTCTCGCCGACCAACTCGGTGAAGCGGGAGCTGAAGGACCCGAGCGAGGTGCATCCGACCGCGAAGCAGACCTCGGTCACGCTCAGGTCGCCGCGCCGCAGGAGCGCCTTGGCCCGCTCGATGCGGCGGGTCATCAGGTACGCGTAGGGCGTCTCGCCGTAGGCCGCGCGGAAGCTGCGCGAGAAGTGTCCGGCCGACATGAGGGCGACGCGGGCGAGCGCCGGCACGTCCAGCGGCTCCGCGTAGTCGCGGTCCATCGCGTCCCGTGCCCGCCGCAGCCGTACCAGGTCCTCGATCGTCACCGCCCCAGCATCGCACGCCGCCGCCCGCGGCCCCCGGGATGCGTTGAGCTGCCGGTCCGGCCCGCGGAGCGGCGGCCGGAGCGCGGGATCACGGGGCCGGGCGTGGCGCGCTTGACAGGGAAATCGAACATCCATTCTGATGAGTTATCCACAGCCGAACCGGTCGTGGAGGCGCATTGTCAGTGGCAGGCATTAGCGTCAATGGCGTGAAGCGATCGACTCAAGCAAACCGGGTGGAACCCATGGCAGGCACCGACCGCGAGAAGGCCCTCGACGCCGCGCTCGCACAGATTGAACGGCAATTCGGCAAGGGTGCGGTCATGCGCCTCGGCGACAAGCCGAACGACCCCATCGACGTCATCCCCACCGGGTCGACCGCGCTGGACATCGCGCTCGGCGTCGGCGGGCTGCCCCGCGGCCGCGTGGTCGAGGTCTACGGTCCGGAGTCCTCCGGTAAGACGACCCTGACCCTGCACGCCGTGGCCAACGCGCAGAAGGCCGGCGGCACCGTCGCCTTCGTCGACGCCGAGCACGCGCTCGACCCCGAGTACGCCAAGGCCCTGGGCGTCGACACCGACAACCTCATCCTGTCCCAGCCGGACACCGGCGAGCAGGCCCTGGAGATCGTGGACATGCTCGTCCGCTCCGGCGCCCTCGACCTGATCGTCATCGACTCCGTGGCGGCCCTGGTGCCGCGCGCCGAGATCGAGGGCGAGATGGGCGACTCCCACGTGGGCCTCCAGGCCCGTCTGATGAGTCAGGCGCTCCGGAAGATCACCGGTGCGCTCAACCAGTCCAAGACCACCGCGATCTTCATCAACCAGCTCCGCGAGAAGATCGGTGTGATGTTCGGCTCGCCGGAGACCACCACCGGTGGCCGCGCGCTGAAGTTCTACGCCTCCGTGCGCCTCGACATCCGCCGTATCG
This sequence comes from Streptomyces sp. NPDC058662, assembly GCF_042716255.1. Lineage (NCBI taxonomy): Bacteria > Bacillati > Actinomycetota > Actinomycetes > Kitasatosporales > Streptomycetaceae > Streptomyces > Streptomyces sp. NPDC058662. The sequence goes on from NZ_JBHXRU010000062.1 coordinate 34,302, forward strand.
AGACGCTCAAGGACGGTACGGACGCGGTCGGCAACCGGACCCGCGTCAAGGTCGTCAAGAACAAGGTCGCGCCCCCGTTCAAGCAGGCCGAGTTCGACATCCTCTACGGCCAGGGCATCAGCCGCGAGGGCGGCCTGATCGACATGGGCGTGGAGCACGGCTTCGTACGCAAGGCCGGCGCCTGGTACACGTACGAGGGCGACCAGCTCGGCCAGGGCAAGGAGAACGCCCGCAACTTCCTCAAGGACAACCCGGATCTCGCCAACGAGATCGAGCGGAAGATCAAGGAGAAGCTGGGCGTCGGGGTCCGCAAGGACGCCGCGACCACGGAAGCCGCTGCCGAGACGGCCGACGCGGCCGCCGCCGTGCCCGCCCCGGCGACGAAGGCCAAGACGACGGCCAAGGCCGCCGTCGCCAAGAGCTGACCCGTGCGGGAGCAGGAAGGGGGCGGCGGGAGCCGGGGCGGCCGTGAAGGACGCCAGGACCTGCCGCCCCAGAGTCCCGAGGAGCAGGCGCGGGCGATCTGCCTGCGCCTGCTCACGGGGAGCCCGCGCACCCGGCGCCAGCTCGCGGACGCCCTGGACAAGCGGGGCATCCCCGAGGAGGTGTCGCAGCAGGTCCTCTCCCGGTACGAGGAGGTGGGCCTGATCGACGACGCCGCTTTCGCCGGGGCCTGGGTCGAGTCCCGGCACCGGGGCCGCGGCCTGGCACGGCGGGCGCTCGCCCAGGAGCTGCGGACCAAGGGGGTGCACGCCGCCCTGGTGTCGGAGGCCCTGGAGCAGCTGGACTCCGAGCAGGAGGAGCAGACGGCCCGCGAGCTCGTGGAGCGCAAACTGCGCTCCACCCGGGGCCTGGACCGCGACAAGCGCATCCGGCGCCTCGCGGGGATGCTCGCCCGCAAGGGATACCCGGAGGGCATGGCCCTGCGGGTGGTGCGCCGCGCGCTGGAGGCCGAGGGTGAGGACGCCGACGAGCCCGGGTATCCGGCGGAATGACGGCCGCCGACCCGGCCGCCCCCCCCCCGCGTCCGAACGGGGTGACCGGGAGGCCCGCCGCCCCGACCCGGCCGCCCCCCCCGCGTCAGGGCGCGGTGACCGGGAGGCCCGCCGCCTTCCAGGACTGGAAGCCGCCGCTCAGGTCGGTGGCGCGGTGCAGGCCCAGGGCGTGCAGGGAGGCCGCGGCGAGGCTGGAGGCGTAGCCCTCGTCGCAGACCACCACGACCTGGAGGTCGTGGCCCGCGGCCTCCGCGGCCCGGTGCGAGCCCTGGGGGTCGAGACGCCATTCCAGTTCGTTGCGCTCCACCACCAGCGCTCCCGGGATCAACCCGTCCCGCTCGCGCAGCGCCTGGTAGCGGATGTCCACCAGGAGCGCTCCCGCGCGTGAGGCCTCGTACGCCTCCCGCGGACCGAGCCGGGTGTATCCGGCGCGGACGCGCTCCAGCAGCTCGTCGATGCCGGTCGGGGCGCTCACTGCCAGTCCGCCGGACGCTCGACGTGCTCCAGGGTGAGCACGGGGCCGTTGCGGCTGTAGCGCCGGATGAGGGGGAGCGGGGGGTAGTACGCGTGCACCGAGACCGCGTGCTCGGCGGCGGACGCGTTCAGCACCTCGTGCACATGGTGCTCGGCGAACGCCCGCCCGGTGCCCGCGGCCAGACCGCGGGTGCGGTCCACGCCGGTGGTGAGCCGCAGCGACTGCCACCCCTGCGCGGGGAGCCGCACGGCCAGCGAGTGCTCGGTGAGGACGCCCCGGGCGGTCGCGAAGGCGCCGCGCGACTCGGCGTGGTCGTGCCATCCGGTGCCCGTGCCCGGCGGCCAGCCGATCAGCCAGGCCTCACTCCCGCCCGGCCCGTCCAGCCGGATCCAGGTGCGGCCCCCGGGGTCGAGGGGCAGCGAGGCGACGACCTCGGGGTCGGCAGCCGTGCGGAGGGCGAAGTCGAGCAGCTGGGCGGCGGTGGGCCCGCCGGAGGCCCCGGCGGGCGCGGGGGCGGAGGGGACAGGGGCGTACGCGGGTGCGGACATGTGCGGAGGACCGTTCCTGGGGTTCGCGGGAGTGCGCGCGGGCCGGTGACGGCACGGGGCGCGCGGGAGGGAGGCGAATCAGCAGGAGGGGCGACACACGCAGCCCGCGTAGCGGAGCAGGTCCATATGGACCCTCCGCCACAGGCGTACGTCGTTGCCGGTCATGTCCGCGAGTGAACCACGAGTCCGCGGGAGGGTCAATCGATCACCGCGGTCGGCTTCGGTGTCGGCGGGAGCGCCGCCCTCGACGACGCGGGCGCACCCGCCCGGACGGCGTCCGCCGCCTCGTACAGCTCCGCCGGACGCACCCCGGCGAAGGTCGCCGCCAGGTGCCCGTCCGGCCGGACGAGCAGCACGGTGTGCGCCGGCGCCCCCGGGTAGCCGTCCGCGACCAGCAGATCGGTGCGGACGGGGAGGGCGCTGACCGCCGCCGCGAGCCGGGGCATCAGCCCGGCGCCCAGCCAGTGGCGCCGGTCCCACACCCCGGTGCCGGGGGCGACCAGGACCGCGAGCAGCCGGCCCTGCCCCAGCAGGTCGCGCAGCGGGACGGTGGACCCGTCGGGGGCGGTCACCGGGACGTTCGCCACCGGACCGCCCGGCTCCGTGGCCGTCGGCACCTCGCGCACGGCCACCGGGGGCGCGTACGCGGGCTCCGCGCCCAGCGGCCCCCGCCCCAGGTGGCCGTCGGTGAGCAGGGCTTCGGCGGACCGCGCCGCCCCGGGGAGGTGCGTGCGCAGGGCGCCCGCGGAGCGCAGCGCCGGCATCGCCTGGTCGGCCGCGCGCAGCCGGGCGGCGACGGCCGTGCGCCGCTCGCCCTCGTAACTGTCGAGCAGGGCCTCGGAGGCCCCGGTGTGCCAGGCCAGGGAGAGTTTCCACGCCAGGTTCTCGGCGTCCCGCAGCCCCTCCTCCACGCCCTGGGTGCCGAGCGCGCCCAGCAGGTGGGCGGCGTCTCCGGCGAGGAAGGCGCGGCCGTCGCGCCAGCGCCGGGCGAGGCGGTGGTGCAGGGTGTGGACCCCGGTGTCGAGGAGGTCGTACGGGGGAGTCGTGCCACCGCACCACCTGGCGAGGGTGTCCCGGACGAGGGCCACCAGCGCGTCGGGGGTGACCAGGTCGCCGCGCGGCGGGAGCAGCCAGTCCAGCCGCCACACCCCGTCGGGCAGCGGCCGCGAGGTGACCTCCCGCGGAGGGTCGCGGTCCAGCAGGGCCTCGCCGGGCCAGGGCAGTTCGGTGCGCAGCGCGGCGACGGCGTGCCGTTCCACGGCGGTGCGGCCCGGGAAGCGGATGCCGAGGAGCTTGCGCACGGTGGAGCGGGCGCCGTCGCAGCCGACCAGGTAGCTCCCGCGCCACCAGGTGGTCTCGGCGCCCCGGGTGTGCGCGGTGACCCCGTGGCCGTCCTGCTCCACGGAGTCCAGCCTGCTGTCGGTGACCAGTTGAACCAGCGGGTGGGCCGCGGCGGCGTCCCGGAGCCCCCGCGAGAGGGCGTGCTGCGGCAGGTGCAGGGGGGCCGGGTGGTCCTCGAAGGTGGTCCGCCGGGCCGGCCGCCGCCCCCGTACGGTGCGCCACGCGGCGAAGTACGCCCCCTCGTCGCGCAGGGTGGCGCAGCCCAGCCGGTGCGCCATGGCCGCCGTGTCGGAGTGCAGGACGACCGTACGGGCGGGTCGGGGCTCCTCCTTGCCGGGCCCTTCGTCGAGCAGGATGGAGGGCACGCCCTGGCCGGCCAGGGCGAGGGACAGGGACAGCCCGACGGGCCCCGCGCCGACGACGATCACCGGGTCCATGGCGCGGCTCCCGATGTCCGGTATGTGATCACAGAACGTATGCAACCCACTGGAGGTGCCTGCGTCAAGTGACGCCTGCCCCGGACGCCCGCGTGGTGCGGCGGATGGGATCCGCCGCAC
>NZ_JBHXRU010000063.1:0-3366 GCF_042716255.1 Streptomyces sp. NPDC058662
ATCCACCGAAATGGACGGGGTATCAACTTTTGGCGTTGATTTTTGGCACGCTGTTGAGTTCTCAAGGAACGGACGCTTCCTTCGTACTCACCCTCAGTAACACTACTGGGGCTTTCCTCCGGGCTTCTGTTCTGCGTTTCCGACTCTATCAGACTCTTTCGTGTCCGATTCCCGGTCGAAGCGGGTTCCGCTTTCCAGGTTTCCGCTTTCGCGTTTCCCTTTCCGGCGAGTCCGACTCTACCAGCGAATTTCTTTCTCTCCGACCAGTCACTGTTTACCGAAAAGGCGCACAGGGGTATGGCAGAGAAGAAGATCGACACTGGAGAGGAGGAGTCCCGTCCCTCGGACGTTCGCGAGATGTTCACACGAGGCGTCCCGGCGGGAGTCACGACAGTACAGGCCCCGCGATGCCCAAGCAAATCGATTCAGGCGTATGGTCTAGTCCACCGGTCTAGTCCACTAGTCTCCGTGCCCAAGGGCCAGTCCGGGTCGATACCAACATCGGGCGAACCCGAACATCTAGTGACATATCCTTCGGAAGAGTACGCCGTTCGCAACAGGTAGTGACGGCGACACCAAGCAGCCCCACCCCTGGGAGGCCCCTCATGACCAGCGTGACGTCCCCACTTGCCGGGCGCGCCATCGGGCTCGCGGCAGTGCCCGACCCGGTGTTCTCCGGCGCGATGGTGGGACCGGGCACCGCTCTCGATCCGGTGCGCGAGCCCTCGGAGGCGGTGGCCCCCGTCGACGGCGTGGTCGTCTCCCTGCACCCGCACGCGTACGTCGTCGTGGACAGCGACGGCCACGGGGTGCTCACGCACCTCGGGATCGACACCGTGCAGCTCAACGGCGAGGGCTTCGAGCTGCTCGTGAACAAGGGCGACACCGTGACCCGCGGCCAGGCCGTCATCCGTTGGAACCCCGCCGCGGTCGAGGCCGCCGGCAAGTCCCCCGTCTGCCCCGTCGTGGCACTGGAGGCTTCCGCGGAATCCCTCTCCGATGTGGCCGGGAGCGGCGACATCAAGGCCGGGGACGTTCTCTTCAACTGGAAGTGACGTCGTCCGCCCGCACGGGCGAGTCGGACATCCACCGCGGCGGCTGGGGCCGCCGCTCAATCGGAGACGGGTGAAATGGAGACAACGCTGCGAGGCGTCGGCGTGAGCCACGGTGTGGCGATCGGCGAGGTTCGGCACATGGGGACGGCGGTTCTCGAACCGCCGGCCAAGCAGATCACCGCGGATGAGGCGGAGCGCGAGCAGGGGCGCGCCCGTCAGGCCGTGAAGGCTGTGTCGGCCGACCTGATCGCACGCGGCCAGCTGGCCGGCGGCGAGGCCCAGCACGTGCTTGAGGCCCAGGCGATGATCGCCACGGACCCCGAGCTGATGGCGGACGTCGACCGGCGGATCGCCGTCGGCAGCACCGCCGAGCGCGGTGTGTACGACGCGTTCGCCTCCTACCGCGACCTGCTCGCGGGAGCCGGCGAGTACATGGCCGGCCGGGTCGCGGACCTGGACGACGTGCGCAACCGGATCGTGGCGCGACTGCTCGGTGTGCCGATGCCCGGTGTGCCGGACAGCGACGAGCCGTACGTGCTGATCGCGCGGGACCTCGCGCCCGCCGACACCGCGCTGCTCGACCCGGCGCTCGTCCTCGGTTTCGTCACCGAGGAGGGCGGGCCCACCAGCCACAGCGCGATCCTCGCGCGGGCACTGGGCGTGCCGGCGATTGTGGCGCTGCCGGGTGCCGGTGAGATCGCCGAGGGCACCCTGATCGCCGTGGACGGCAGCACGGGCGACCTGTTCGTGGAGCCGACCGCGCAGAAGCGGGCCGAGCTGGAGGCCGCCGCGGCCGAGCGCAGGGCCGCTCTGGCCGCCTCGTCCGGTCCGGGGGCGACGTCGGACGGCCACAGGATGCCGCTGCTGGCCAATGTCGGCGGTCCGGCGGACGTGCCCGCGGCCGTCGAGGCCGGGGCTGAGGGCGTGGGCCTGTTCCGTACCGAGTTCCTGTTCCTGGACGACAGCAAGAAGGCGCCGTCGGAGGACAAGCAGATCGAGTCCTACCGCAAGGTGCTCGAAGCCTTCCCCGAGGGCCGTGTCGTCGTCCGCGTGCTGGACGCCGGCGCCGACAAGCCCCTGGACTTCCTGACTCCGGCGGACGAGCCGAATCCGGCGCTCGGCGTCCGTGGTCTGCGCTCGCTGCTCGACCACCCGGACGTGCTGCGCACGCAGCTGACCGCGCTCGCCAAGGCCGCCGAGGGTCTGCCCGTCCACCTTGAGGTCATGGCCCCCATGGTCGCCGACCGGACCGACGCCAAGGCGTTCGCGGACGCCTGCCGCGAGGCCGGGCTGCGCGCCAAGTTCGGCGCGATGGTGGAGATCCCCTCCGCCGCGCTCCGGGCGCGCTCGATCCTCCAGGAGGTCGCGTTCCTGTCGCTGGGCACCAATGATCTGGCGCAGTACGCCTTCGCCGCCGACCGTCAGGTCGGCGCCGTGTCCCGGCTGCAGGACCCGTGGCAGCCGGCGCTGCTCGATCTGATCGCCATGTCGGCGGATGCCGCCAGGGCGGAGGGCAAGAGCTGCGGCGTCTGCGGCGAGGCGGCTTCCGACCCGCTGCTGGCGTGTGTTCTGACGGGTCTGGGTGTCACCTCCCTCTCCATGGGTGCGGCGTCGATTCCCTATGTGCGGGCGACGCTGGCCAAGTACACGCTCGCGCAGTGCGAGCGCGCGGCGGCCGCGGCGCGTGCCGCGGACACCGCCGAGGAGGCGCGGGTGGCCGCCCAGGCGGTGCTGTCCGGGGAGTAGCCGGACGGTGTGTTCGTCGGTTCGAGGGGCCTTCGCCGGTGGGTGGCGAGGGCCCCTCGGCCGTGTGGGCCCGCGCCCCGCGGGCCGGCTGCCTCAGCGGTGCGGGCCGGGCTGGTCCACCTCGTAGCCGGGGCAGTACTCGACGCCTGGTTCGGGGGCGACAGGCTCCCCGGTGTCGGCGTCCGTGCAGTAGGCGTTGAAGACGGCTGCCGCGGACAGGGCCGTCAGGCGCCCCCGGTCGAGCCGCCAGCCGTGGACGCGGTCCCGATGTCCCTCGGTGGTGCTCCGCAGTACCAGTCCCCCGGGGCCGCCGAGGGCGAGGCCGGCGGCCAGGACGGTCGCGAAGTCGAGGGCCTCCCGTCCCTGGGCCCGGGGCGGGGCGCCCGGTTCCGCGGCCGGTTCCGGGGCGGGCACGGTGGTGTGAAGGACGGCGACGAGTTGCTCGCTCTCGGTGGGGACGCTGCAGACGAGGTGGTGGTGGCCGGGGCCCGCGCCGGCCAGGATTCGTGGGAGCGCGGGGGTGGGGCGCGCGAACCTAGGCCGGGCCCGGTCCACAACGCCCACC